>JANLYZ010000237.1:0-5114 GCA_031365905.1 Chloracidobacterium sp.
TGACGCCTCCTCGATTCGTGGCTGGGCCGCGATTCATGAATCCGACATGCTGCTCGTTCCCGATGCGACGCGCATGTGGATGGATCCGTTTGCCGACCATCCAACCCTTTGCCTGATTGGCACCGCCGTCGATCCGATTACCAAAGAGGGTTATCCCTTCGATCCGCGCTCGGTCGCCGTGCGCGCGGAAAACTATCTGAAGTTTACCGGCCTCGCTGACGTTGCTAACTTTGGACCCGAAGCCGAATTCTTCGTTTTCGACTCGGTGAAGTTTCATAACGACCAACAATCGGCCGGTTACTCAATCGACTCCGACGAAGGTCATTGGAACACAGGCCGTGACGCGAACGAGTTTCAGGGTTCGAATCTTGGTTACCGGATTCGACCGAAGGAAGGCTACGTACCTGTGCCACCGACAGACACGCTCAGTGATTTGCGCTCCGAGATTTCACTTACCCTGGGCAAGTGTGGCGTCACGGTTGAATGTCACCATCACGAAGTCGCAACCGCCGGTCAGTGTGAGATCGACTTTAGGTTTTCAACGCTGCTGGGCACCGCCGACAACCTGCAAATATTTAAGTACATAGTTCGCAATACTGCATACCAGTATGGTAAAGCGGCGACGTTTATGCCGAAGCCGCTTTACGGAGATAATGGATCGGGGATGCACTGTCACCAATCGTTGTGGAAGGGCGACAAACCGCTGTTCGCCGGCGACGGTTATGCCGGCCTCTCCGAGATGGCTCGTTTCTACATCGGCGGCCTCTTGAAACACGCGGCTGCCGTGGTCGCTTTCGCAGCACCGACAACCAACAGCTACAAGCGTCTCGTTCCCGGATTCGAAGCGCCGGTCAATCTTGCTTACTCGGCGAGAAATCGTTCAGCGGCGATTCGCATTCCCATGTTTTCGACCAATCCAAAACTGAAGCGTTTGGAATTTCGCCCGCCCGATCCTTCGTGCAATGCGTACCTGGCGTTCTCCGCGATGCTTTTGGCCGGGCTTGACGGTATTCAAAACCGGATCGATCCGGGCGACCCGTTGGAAAAGGACATCTACGATCTGTCGCCGGAGGAGCTTAAGGACGTGCCCACTCTGCCGGGCTCGCTTGATGAATCGTTGAAGGCGCTCGAGACGGATCACGACTTCCTGCTTAAGGGCGACGTGTTCAGCACACAGTTAATCGAGCGTTGGATTACCTACAAGCGTGATAAAGAGATCACTCCGCTGCGCATGCGTCCGCATCCGCTGGAGTTTTTGCTTTACTTCGATATCTAGAATTGCGAATCGTAGGGGCACGGCATGCCGTGCCCCTACAAACCCCCGCTTCTGCCTGGCTTATCGTAAGATGTTCGCGTGCAAAATCTCGATGCGAAAGTTGAAGCGCTGGTTCGCGATCTCCCTGACGAAAACGGCGCTCGGCTTTTTCTGGAGCGAATTGCCAGCGAACAACCTCGCACGCTGCAAAAACTAATTAATGATCGAGCCTTGCTATCTGACGCTCTGGCACTCGCCGCCTGGAGCCCGCTGCTCGTTACCACGCTCGAACAGAACCCGGATTATGTTTCGTGGCTAAAGCGCGAGCGCGCCGACGTTCGCGTCAGAACTCGTGACCAGTTAAAAGAATCGCTGGCCCGCTTTGCGTTAACAAACTCAACTTTAGCCACGCCGGTTTTGTTAGCGCGCTTCCGTCGTCGCGAGCTCCTGCGGCTCTACCTGCATGACGTCCGCCGCGCGCATACGCTCGTCGAAACCACCGAAGAACTTTCAAACCTTGCCGACGCGATTCTTGATTACGCACTGAGCCTGGCGCGACAGGATCTCGATAACCGCTTCGGAGTGCCGCAGCATGAGGACAGCGGGCGCACAGCGACGGCCGAATTCTGCATCATTGCCCTGGGCAAGCTGGGCTCATGGGAACTCAACTACGCTTCCGATATCGATCTGCTCTTCATTTATTCCGACGACGGCACAACCGCCGGTTCAAGTGAGCGGGACAACATTAGCAACCGCGAATACTTCATCAAACTTTCCGAGACTGTCAGCAAACTCGTCGGCCACCCAGCCGGCGAGGGCGCGGCCTATCGCGTCGATTTGCGTCTGCGTCCCTATGGCCGCGATGGCGCGCTCGCCTGTTCACTTGCTGAAGCGCTCCGGTACTACGAAAAATCGGCCCAAGCCTGGGAACGCCAGGCTCTGATTCGCAGCCGCGCTGCCGCCGGATCGAGTTCACTCTTTTCCCGTTTTGCAGTTGCCGTCCAACCCCACATCTATCGTTCGGATATTTCAGTTAATGACGCGCTCGCCAGTGTTCGTCTGGCGAAGCAGAAGATCGACCGGAGCGTCGAACGAAAAAACGCGGGCTTCAACGTGAAACTCCAGCGCGGCGGCATCCGGGAAATTGAATTCATCGCGCAAGCGTTACAGTTGGCACACGGCGCTCGCGACGAGTGGTTGCGCGTGGCGCACACCTTGATAAGTTTGGGGCGACTTGCCGATCGCAACCTCATAACGGAACAGGAGCGGTCCGATTTATCGGAAGCCTACAGCTTCTTGCGCACGCTGGAACATCGGCTGCAAATGGAGCACGGCCTACAAACGCACACGGTGCCGCAAGCTGAGCCTCAACGCTCTTTGGTGGCAAGGCGCATGGGTTTCACCGACGCGACTGCGCTCGCCGATTTCGAAAGTGCATTGCGGTTGCACACTACCAATGTGCGCCGGGCTTACGATCGTGTTTTTGCAGAGAACGATAAGGCTGAGAGGAGTAATGAAGCGGCGCGATCAATCGTGGACTCAGATAATCATGAACCCGCCGGAGATGAGTGGCGGGTAATGAATGCGGCAGCGAAGGTCTTTAGTTCACATCTGGTCGCGTCCGAAAGCGGCGAGCGAGAGACGAGGGTGAAGCTGCTCGCTCGCCGACTGCGGCAGGCCGCAGATCAGTCGGCGCATCCGCAGCGCGCCCTTATGTTCACGGCCAGAGTCGCTGCATCTCTGGAAAAATTTGAGGGCCAACTGGAGCTGGCTGACGATAGTCTCATTGGCCTGGCGCGACTATGCGGCGCTTCCGAGTTTTTTGGCGAGATGCTGGCCGGCAATCCGTCCTTGATCAGTTCACTGACGCCGGAGAAGTCGCGTTTGCGACGGCGAGATTACCGGGCGCAACTGCGCGCGGTTGTCGACCCGGAGAAAACTTTCTCAGCGGAATTGGCAGCCTTGCGTCGCGAGTGGTCGCGGTTACTCATCGAAATCGGCGCGGAAGATGCCAATGGCGGGCTTCACCTGTTGGACTCGAACGAACTCCAGACCGAACTTGCAGTGGCGAGCATCAATATCGCTTTTCTCATTGCCCGCCGTGAAATGGTGCGGCGTTATGGGCCGTTTGCGGGCGGACCCCGGTTAAGTGTCCTTGCCCTCGGCAGGCTTGCCAGCGGCGGTGTGGATTATGGATCGGATCTCGACATTGTCATTGTTTATGATTCGCTCGTTTCGTCTCCCGTCGCTTCACTGACACAGGATGAAGCGTATGCGCGGCTGGTCGAACTGATGACCACTGCTCTATCCAGCGTCACGCGCGAAGGTTATCTCTATCGCGTGGATCTTCGTCTGCGACCCAATGGCAAAAACGGCCCGCTGGTTACTAGTTCAGAAGGATTTCTTGACTACGTAAAGCAGCGCAGCGCGATATGGGAGTGGCTCGCTTACGTAAAACTCCGAGCCGTCGCCGGCGACCTGGAGCTGGGGCGGATGATCGAAACTCATGCCCGTCACGCGCTTCATGAAAAAGCTCTAACGATGGATCCGGCCGCGTTGAAACAGGAGACACGACGCGTGCGCGAGCGTCTGGAGTTAGAGAAGGGAAGTAGCACGGCCATGAACGCGCGTAGCGGTTTGAAGAGTGGACGTGGCGGTCGTCATGAAATAAACATCAAGTACTCGGCGGGCGGCATGCTCGACGTTTACTTTGCCACGCGCTACCTGCAACTTCGCGATGATGTCGCGGATGAAGGTGAAGATCGTTCGACACTCGCAACCCTCGCGCGACTCGAAGCCAACGGCTCACTCGACGCCCGCGACTACGACGCGCTCAGCGCGGGCTACGAGTTGCTGCGCTCAGTGGATCATCGGCTGCGTTTGATAGCCGGCAAAGTCGCAGCCCTACCGGCCGCTGATTATCCGGCGTTCAGGGAAATCGCAAAGAAGTTGGATTTTGCGACGCCCGCCGATCTCGCTGAGACGTTAAGTAAACGGATGCGCGCGATACGCGCAGCCTACGATCGAATCACCGCATGACTGTAAGGGCAGGGACAAGCCCTGCCCCTACAGTGTTAGGCGAGGTGTTCTTGATCGGCAGTCGCTTCATGCCAGCAGCGTGTACACCATTGATGCGTGGCCTGGCGTTCCGGCGCGGGATAGTCCGCTGATCCGGGCAGGCGTTTGACGACCTCTTGTTCATCAGCGCTCAGTTCATCCCAGCTTCGCATGATTGCCTCCTGGCAACGAGGACATCTTCTTTGCGTGTTCACGCCGACACTCCTTCCTGGCAACGCAAGCTGTTAGCTTGCGGCGCAAACTAACAGTTTGCGCTACACCAATAAATTGCTTGTTTACGTAAATTTCGTAATCGTGTAACTTAGCTTTAGGTTCTGGCGTTTACAACGGAAAGTCAAACCAGAGCATCAACAATGTCAGAACCGGAAGCGTCAGCGACCGGCCAGGATGTTCGAGTAACTATGATTCGCGGTTAAGGACGGGAAATGTTTCGAATCAAAGCTTCATACACGGGTCAGTTGGAACTTAAAACCACTTTGGAACGCGCGCGCGAGTTTTTTGGCGAGCTTAAAAACTTCGCCGACTTGATGCCGGGCATTGAGGGTATTCGCAGCGAATCCGGCGGCATCATGCGCTGGCGAGTGCGCGCTGAAGTGCCGGTGATTGGTTCGGTGCAGGCCAGCTTCGCGGTGCGCAAGACGGAAGATCGTCCGGAACGACTCGAGTGGTCACCGGCCGGAACCGAAAACAAAAATTACTTGCGTTACGCCGCTGCTTTTGAAGTGCGCGGGCATAACGTCCTCATTAAAATCTCGCAGCACGTGGAACTCCGCCGGGCGCA
>JANLYZ010000109.1:0-6221 GCA_031365905.1 Chloracidobacterium sp.
GCAAAGATGCCCGACCCCGGTCGGATAGTAAAAATTGAAGAGCCCGCAATTCGCGCTACGATCCTGACGCCGGAAGAACATCTCGGCGGAATCCTGGCGCTGCTCGAAGAAAAACGCGGACAGCAAAAAGGCTTTGAATACATCACGTCAAGCCGGGTGATGCTAACGTATGAACTGCCGCTCAACGAGATCGTGCTCGACTTTTACGATCGCTTGAAATCAACTTCGCGCGGCTATGCTTCGCTCGATTACCATCTCGCCGGCTACTGGGAAAGTGATCTGGTCAAATTGGATGTGCTTGTTTCCGGCGAGCCGGTCGATGCGCTATCACTCGTGCTGCATCGCGACACAGCCGCTGCGAAAGGCCGGGCGCTGGCAGCGAAGATGAAGGAGCTGATTCCGCGTCAGCTCTTTGAAGTTCCCATTCAAGCGGCTATTGGCGCGAAAGTGATTGCTCGCGAAACGGTGAAAGCGATGGGCAAGAACGTCATCGCCAAGTGCTACGGCGGCGACATCTCGCGCAAACGCAAACTGCTGGAGAAGCAGAAGGAAGGCAAGAAGCGCATGAAGAAAGTCGGCCGCGTGGAGATTCCGCAGGAAGCGTTTCTGGCGGTGCTAAAGGTGAATGAGTAGAGGGTGGCCCTCCGTTCATTGTTGGAACGATTGAGAGCCGCATATACTTCCAACCCCGAATCCGTCTCGAGACCATGGCAACCTTCACTCGAAAAGAGATTGTCGAAGGCGTTGAACGCCTTGGGCAACTAGCCACCGAAGCTGGGATCGAGATAAAACTTGTTCTCGTTGGCGGAGCACTGATGGTGTTGCGGTTTCAGGCACGCGAATCTACCCGCGATGTCGATGTGGCTATAGTCGCGCCGGCCGAGGCGAAGAAGGTTAGAGAATTGGCTCGTGCGGTGGCAGTTGAGAAAGCTTGGCGGGATAACTGGCTGAACGACGGAGCCAAAGGCTACTTGGTTGGCATGAGTAGTGGCCCGGTTGTTCTTTCAGCTCCCGGCATCGAAGTTCGCAGCCCCTCCACCGCCCAGCTTCTGGCGATGAAGCTATCCGCATGGCGCGACGATTTGGATATTGCCGATGCGAAGCGATTGCTTGATGAACTGAATGGCAGCCGCGAAGAGATTTGGCAGGCGGTCGAACCTTATCTGATTCCTGGCGACGAGCTTAAAGCACAGTACGCTTTTGCCGACTTGTGGGAGGACCAACGTGATAAGCATTGAAAAGCTGGCCGAAGCTGCAATCAACCGCGATGCACTGCTGCTGCGAGGCTTAACGCAGGAGCTCTTGAACGACTGCCCAAGACTGGCAAATTTCCAGCGACCTGATGCGGTCGACTTTCGCACGCTGGCAGCCGCGGCATCACTCCTTGAGTTATTCGCCGAGCGTCTCCATCAGGAACCTCCCGAGTGGACTCGAGAAATCGGCCCATTGCCGGAACCAATGTATCTTCTGGAAGCCGCAGCCACCATGAAGCGCCTGAGGGAACTGTGCGAGCAACAGACTCCCGAGGCTCTCGGCAAACGGGGTTTCTATGCTCCGCCTAATTTTCTTGAGAGCGCATGAAGAAAGTCGGCCGCGTGGAGATCCCGCAGGAAGCGTTTCTGGCGGTGCTGAAGGTGAATCAGTAACTTAGCGCTTTATTGGATCCCCTTCCGGTGGATGACGCCGAACCTCAACATCTGCGCGACGAATTTCCACAACGCGCTCGCGGTTAAGCTCAAGCAGGGCTACGGTCGCCCGACCGGTAGCAGTCTGGGGAATCACAAACAGTCCATCGGCCGACCAAGTGAAGTGCTCCGACCATAGCTGCAAGCGAGGATTGAAAAGTGAAACCGCCGCCGAGGTTTCTGGATCGTTCGCTGTTTGGTTATTTGATTTGCGGCGGTTGCAATGAAAGCAAGCCAAGGCAAGATTGTCGAGATTCTCACTTCCGCCCTCGAGCGCCGGCACGACATGATCCAGGGTGAAGCGCACATACTGCCAGCGCTCGCTTGTGTGACAATACTCGCAGAGATAATTAGCTCGCTGGCGGACTTGTTCTCGAAATTCGGCGGGTGGTCTGGGAGGATTACTCACTGCCGTTGTTTATGATTGGGCAAGATTGCGTAAGAGCCGATTAGTGAAACTCAAGTAATCGTCGATGTCTTCGTACTGTTGAAGCTCTTCGGCTTCCTTCGCTGACAAAGCGGCATTGCGTTGTTTGTTAAGTAGTGACTCGATGTGATCTTGCACCGCGTCCGACACGCGAAAGACTAGCACTCCCTGTTCGAGATCTAATTGAACGGCCCCATCGCGAGGCAACGTTCGCGGCAGACTGCCTAGTTTAGGTACTTGATGTTCTAAGGCTTCACTCATGTAAGACTTCTTTTGTCGTCAACCAGCTGTAGCTTACTATAGTCTGTCGCCGAGTTGAAATGTCAGGATGACTCCTGCGATCTTGACCGTAGGAGACTTTTAAAATGAAGCATTGTCTAGGTATCGCGTTGGCCTTTATCTTCTCCACCGTTGTGTTCGCGCAGCACGCGGACATGCAGATGAAAGGCGAGAAGCCTGCCGAACTAGTCGCCGGCATGGGCACGCATCACCATGTGGTGTCGACCAGCAATCCGGAAGCGCAGAAGTTTTTCGATCAGGGTTTTGCTTTCGTCTACGCCTTTAATCACGACGAAGCCATCCGCTCCTTCAAGCGCGCGGCTGAAATTGATCCAGAGCTCGCCATGGCTTACTGGGGCATCGCGCTTGCGCTCGGTCCAAACATCAATCTCGACGTCGATCCCGAAAGAGAAAAGGCTGCCTACGAGGCGGTGCAAAAAGCGCACTCACTCTCGGCTAAGGCTCCCGAGAACGAACGCGCCTATATCGAGGCGCTCGTGAAGCGTTATTCAAACGATCCGAAAGCGGATTTGAAACAGCTCGCCCGCGATTACAAGAATGCGATGGGCGAACTCGTCAAGCGTTATCCCGACGATCTTGACGCGGCGACGCTTTACGCGGAAAGTGCGATGGACTTGCGTCCGTGGAAGTTTTGGACGCCTGACGGCAAGCCCGCTGAAGGCACTGAAGAGATCGTGGCCACTCTCGAGTCAGTACTCAGTCGCGATCCCAATCACGCCGGTGCGATCCACTACTACATTCATGCCGTGGAAGCGTCGGAGCATCCGGAACGCGCGCTCGCTTATGCGCCCAAACTGCCGCTGCTCATGCCCGCTGCCGGACATCTGGTTCACATGCCGGCGCACATTTACGAGCGCGTGGGTGATTACGATGCCGCAGCTCGTAGCAATGCCGACGCCGCCGCAGCCGACGAAGCATATTTTAAGTCGACTAACACTGCCGGCGCTTATCCAATGTACTACGCGCACAATCTCGACTTCCTCGCCGTCGCCTACAGCATGCAGGGAAACTATCGCGCCGCAATTGACGCGTCTGACAAGCTGATCGGTTTCGCGAAACCGATGGTCCAGCAAATGCCGATGGTCGAACCAATTCTGTCGAAGTCGCTTTTGATGATGGTGCGCTTTAACAAGTGGGACGAGATATTGAAACAGTCGCAGCCCGAAGCTTCGTTGCCCTCAACGCTCGCCGTCTGGCACTTTGCGCGCGCGATGTCGTTCGTTTCCCGCGGCGACGTTGGCAAAGTTGGGGCAGAACATAAAGCGTTTCTGGATGCCGCCAAGTCGGTTCCGGCTGACTCGATGGCGTCGCTTAATCCGATGAGCAAAGTTCTTCAGATCGCCGAGGATGTTCTCGACGCGCGAATCGCCGCCGCCAGGCATGATAAGAAGTCTGCGCTGGAATACCTGCGGAAGGGCGTAGCTGATGAAGATGCGCTCGCTTACGATGAACCGCCGCAGTGGTTTCAGCCCGTGCGCGAGTTGCTTGGCGGTTTCCTGTTGCGCACCGGAGACTACGCGGAAGCTGAAAAAGTTTTCCGCGCCGACCTGGAAAGGAACAAGCACAACGGGCGCTCGCTGTTTGGATTGCTGGAAAGTTTGAAGGGTCAAAAGAAAGATGCCGCGACCGTGCAGCGCGAGTTTGATCGCGCGTGGAACAATGCAGACACGAAGTTGACTGTCACAAGTCTTTGGCCGTGAGACGCCGCCAACACTTCTATAGTTTGATAAGGCCGGCTTCCCACAAAGCATCGCGCAGGCGTTTCTTTCTCCTCAACCCGATATTGAAATCATGATTGTCAGATTGAGCTAAGAACGAAAGCTTACCCGTCAGACCTAACTTCAGATTTGATATCTCATCGGCATTGACGCGGGTTGGCAGTGGTAGCGTCTCGGAAAAACCTTTCTGCCTTCGTTCTTCTTTTAAGGCTTCTATATAAGCATCAGCCTTCTTTTGAAATTTCTCTACGGGCCTGCCTTCTTCCCACAGGCCATTGCGGGACACATGCGACTTGAAGTTCTGAACGAGGTACACCATCACTAATACAAGCAAGCTTAACTTATACGGTACGTGTCTGGTGCTCCGCTCTCTTTGCTCTGCCAGGTCTACCTCGGGGAAAAAATATATAGTCCCATGAGCAATAAACAGGTCGCCCGCAAAAATGTAGCGCCCAGCGATGCGGTAATAGTGAACCCCACTCAGCTTGATTGGTAAACTCATAAGTTTTACTTGGCAATTAAGAGACTTGAGAGTTTTCTCGTTCTAATGCTTTGACGGTTTCGTCGCGAGAAAGTGAATATACGCCTGCCAAACAACTCATCCAAGGTAGGACGTTTCTTCCGCAAACAGATCCGTGCTAAAACGCTATCACTTAAATATGAAGTCAGTAACAATTTTTTGCGACGGCTCGAGTCTCGGCAACGGACAAGTTTCCACGCGGGCGGCGGCGGTAGCAATGCTCGGATATCAGGGTTTGTGGCGCGCGGTCGGCGAGTATCTGGGCCAGGCAACCAATCAGCAGGCGGAAGTGGTGGCGGCGGCGTTGGGATTGGAAGCGTTAACCGAACCGTGCAGCGTCAATCTTTTTACTGATTCGCGTTACGTCGTCGAGACAATGAGCGGACGCTTTCGTCGCAAGACAAATCACGAATGGTGGGCGCGGCTGGATAAGGCGGCGACGCGACACAAGGTGAAATGGCAATGGGTAAAAGGGCACGACGGCGATCTGGTCCAGGAAGCAGTTGATAAGGCGGCTCGAAAAATCGCTGCGAGTGGGCGCGTTGATGATGAAATTTTGCGCGCGGCTATAGACAAAGTGGGAACAACGGGGACTCTAGCGGAAGAAACCGAGGCGACTGAAGAACTGTAGGGGCCCTGCCCCTACAAAAACCAAATTCATGGCAGACTCACAATCACCTAAACGACCGCGATTCTTTGACCGCCAGCTCCTGAGCGCTGCGGACCTCAAGCTCGAACAAGAGTATCACCGCGAAAAATCCAAATTACACAACCGAAGTCTGCATGGATTTGGAATTGTCTCCGGTCTCAAGGTGAATGTTAACGCTGGACAGATCGTGGTCGAGCCCGGCCTGGCTTTGGACTGTGCGGGCAACGAGTTGATAGTCAACGAAAGAGAAGCAATACTCATTTCCGCAATCAAGGTGGACGGTCACACAACTTACTTGAGCCTTCGTTATGCGGAGGAAAACGTCGGCGCGGTTGTTGCTGGCACAAACGAAACAGCCTTGATCGCGGAGAGCTTCACACTCGAGTTCACAAAGGAAAACTGCAACCGTGGCCATCGCCACCTGCGGGCGCGTTGGCTCGCCTGCGGAATGCCACACGCGCTTACGATTGCCAAACTCAAACACACTTCGCAGGGCTGGCGCGTCGAGCGCGGCTATAGACCTCCAGCTGTCAAATGAAGCCAGGATAACAGGGTCGTCGCCGTATGTCCGGGGCTGTCCAACTTCAACTTCGCCGTCTGTCTCATTCACACCTGGCTTCAGCCCGGTAATCCGCAACAGGCAAAGACGAAAACCGTTTAAATGGTGTCTGGGCTGTGGTATCTATCTGGTCGCCGGGCTCAATCCAGGTGTGAATGAAAGAGGTGGCAGCAGTCACGCCAACGGTAATTCGCTTTCACCCGTCTTGATCCTTATAATTCAGCACGCCCGTTAACCTGACATCTCCCCGAGATAAGCTGCAACGAAACTGAGCCCAGACGCATGCCTCTGTTACGCCTAACACTCAGATCGGTTTACCCGTCTTCGCGCGGACGGCTTATCGCCAGTTTGCTGAGTTGCGTC
>JANLYZ010000285.1:0-5655 GCA_031365905.1 Chloracidobacterium sp.
GGCAGACGCGCATTCGTTTCGACACTCACGTCCTTGAACTCCACGGTTTGGAAACCAGGAGCCTCAACCGTAACGTTATATTTTCCTGGCTCGAGATTGGAAACGACATAAGTGCCATCATCGCCCGTGGTCGCCTCTCGCTTCTCACCGGTGGCGGTATTTAGGACTGTCACCTTGGCGGTAGTGACCAGCGCGTTGTTTGGATCCTTGACCGTCCCAACAACTGTTCCTTTGTTACTTTGAGCCAGGGCGGATATTCCAAACGCCAATATCATCAGGCTCAAGAAAAAGAAGCGCGCCGCGTGTCGTGGCTTTGTCATGGTGTCGTCCTCGTGTGCCGTCCAGAAGATGAAGGAGCACTCCTACCTGCTGCCAGGTAAAAGTGACTTTGGTTTTATGTTGCCCTACTTAAGATGAGCGCCAAAGCTTTTACCCTTGCTGCTTTGGCCTGTGTGATTGCGGTTACGATTGAAACCTGTTGACAGTTTGTTGTCTAGTCGAACGAAGTATTTAACCCAGTTTCCAGGGCGTGTCAACCCTTTTCCCGACAACTCGCAAGATATTTAGCCGGGCAAAGGGTGGCCATTAACGACGAGCGGGCGAGCCTCGCGACCCGGCACTCAAAGAAAAATCTCTTACGCGGCGAAAGCTGCAGCAAATTTTCCGGCGAGAACCAGACTTAGCGCGCCTCGCAGAGTCGGCCTTTCCCCCAAGGTGGAGGGCAAGATTTTCGCTGATGGGAGTCCGCGGCGGACACTATGTTCAATAGTTTCCGTGAGCGCGCTTTCCACCAACGACCAGGCGCGGGCTATCTCGCCACCGACGACAACAGCTTCCGGACTGAATCCTACTACCAGGTTTGAGATGCCGATGCCCAGGTAGTGAGCGGTTTCAATCAGCGCCGCTTTAGCGTTCTCTTCCCCGCGCAGCGCTTGATCTACAAGTTCTCGAAAACCAAATGGCGCTACGTTTTGTTCGTTAGACAGTTTCAAGTAGCGAGCCTTGGCGGCGCCCTCCGAGGAAAATGCTTCCCAGCAATCAAGGTTGCCGCACGAACATGGAACCGGCGCGTGCGTTCCGATCACCATGTGCCCAAACTCGCCGGCTGCGCCACGCTGTCCACGGTAAACCTGGCCGTCAAAAATAATCCCGGTCCCAACGCCCTCCGCGACGAGCACCAAAATAAAATCCCTCGCATCGCTAACTTCCGGCCGGCCAAACCAAAGCTCCGCCAGTGCGACAGCATTGGCATCGTTGTCGATCATTACCGGCAGCCCAAACGCAGTCGAAATCATTTTCGCGATGGGAATATCGCGCCACTTAAAATAAGGAACGTAAACGGCGGTTCCCGTTGCCGGATCAACCAGGCCGGGGAGACTGACGCCTACTGCTTCGATCGAGCCTTTGTGCTTGAGTGTGAATTCACGGACCAGAGCAATCACTTGTTGGAAAGTGTTGTCCGGATCGGGGTCAGTAAGAAACTCTTTTTGATCGACGATCCGTCCGGCGAGATCGCTTGTCGCGACCGTCGTATAGGTCGGCGTGATAGCCACGCCAATAGCTATTGCTTCCTTCGTTCGCAGTCGCAGCAGGGTCGGCCTGCGGCCTCCGGTCGATTCGCCCTCGCCAACTTCTTCAACCAGGCCTTCAGTCGTTAGTGCCTCCACAATCGCCGAGATGGTTGAGCGCTGGAGATCTGCTTCGCGCGCAATCTCGGCACGCGAGATCGGTTCGCGCTCGCGGATGTAGTTCAATACGATCTGCCGATTGATATCGCGGATTGTATTGAGGCGGGCAGCCTGAGTTTTTCGTAGATCAAGTCGTCGCAAGATGACAAGCTCCGATCGGGAAGAGCCGTTTTGTTTCCGCGTCCTTTACTTGCCGGTTCCCTTACCTTGAACGATCGTTAAAGTTTTATCAATCCCCGGGACGTCAAATGCTTCAACGCTGCCATTGGCCCACTGGACCTCCAGCTTGTCGACTTTAGTCGCAGCACCCAAACCAAAATGCAGGGTTGGATCGTTTTGTGAACAATACACCGCGCCGCTAACGAGATCGAGTCTTTGTCTCATGTTTCCCGCGGTCAAGTAAGCAACGCTGCCGACGGCATCCTGCGGCGTCTTCTTTTCCGGGCTGCCTACCAGCCGCAGGTTCAACCAATGTCCGGCCGGCGCAACGTTTCGCAGAATCGACGGCTTGGCATCCATATTATTCATCACTAAATCAAGACGACCGTCTCCATCAAGATCGCCGACCGCCAGCCCGCGACTGGGCCATGCGCCGGCGAGCGCACTTCCGGGGGCGGCGCCCACCCGTTCAAATTTTCCGTTCCTAAGGTTGTGGAACAGCAAAGCCTGCTCGGCGAAACTAGTCCCCCACTGGTTGGCATCTACCGCCGGGTAGACATGTCCATTAACTACGAAGAGATCCAACCAGGCGTCGTTGTCGTAATCAATAAAGCTTGTGCCCCAGCCGAGAAATGGAATAGTGACTTCACCAAGACCCGCTTGGAAGGTCACGTCAGTAAAATTCCCTTCACCATCGTTGTGATAGAGCACGTTGGAGTCGTCGGAAAAATTCGTGATGTGGAAATCGACGCGGCCATCGTTGTCGTAGTCGCCGATGGCGAGTCCCATGCCCGCCTGCTCGCGGCCGTTTTCATTTAGCGCCAGGCCGGAGGGATAGCCGACCTCTTCAAATGTGCCGTCGCCTTTGTTTATGTAGAGCTGCTTCGGTGTCGAGTCGTTCACAACTACCAGGTCAAGCAGCTTGTCGTCGTCCGCGTGTACGAAAGCTGAAGTAAAGCCGTAATACTTTTGCGGATCATTTACGCCGGCCTTCACGCTAACGTCATCAAAACTGCCGTCAGGTTTTTGATGATAGAGCGTGTCGCCTTCGCCCGGCAGACCACGCGGACCACACATCACGGCCACACCACGAAACTGGCAGAAGTTTTGCCCAACACCGCCGGGTTTCCCCGCCTCGCTCGGACTTGGCGGTAAATTATTGAGATCGATTTCGGCGTAACCGGGAACGAAAAGATCAAGCCGCCCATCGCCGTCGTAGTCGCCGAAACTCGGGCCCGTGCTCCAACCTTTGCGCGCGACGCCAACCTTCTCGGCGACATCTGAAAACGTTCCATTGCCGTTGTTGTGATAAAGACGCGACACCCCGAAATTCGTTACATACATGTCCGGGTGGCCGTCGTTATCGTAATCACCCACTGCAACACCACAACCCCAGCGATCATTGCTGACGCCGGCTTTGTCAGTAACATCTTCAAATTTCCAGTTGCCGAGATTGCGGTAGAGCGCGGCGCGCGGTGGCTTTTCCTTGCCCTCGAGCGCAGCCACGGTCGAACCATTCACCAGATAAACATCCGGGAGTCCATCGCCGTCGTAATCAAAGATCGCAACGCCGCCGGATGTAGTTTCGAAGATGTAGTTCTTCTGCGGACTGCCGGAACGGTGTTTGAAATTGGCCATTGCCGTCTTGTCCGTCACGTTTTCGAATACGACCGCCGCCTTCGGATCCGTCACGCCGGCTGTGCGCCGCGACGAATAGTTCACAGGCGTTCCGGTGGAAACGCCGCCCTGCGATTCAGGCTTCTTCTGGGGGCCCTGGGCAAGAACAGACAACGAACCAGAAACCGACGCCAGCAGCAAAAGCATGACAACGGCCTTAAGTCGTATTGCACAGCGAGGCATTTTCACGAACATTCTCACTTGGTTGTTTTAGATCGAACCTAAACTCGGTGATTGATTGGAGAGTCACCGAAAATACGCGGCCAATTCATCAGTGTCAACATTGTCCAGTGTCTCGGTCCACCTCTTCACTGGGACCGCGGGCGTCCCGCCCGCATCGATTCGTCAGCACATTGATTTGTGGCCAAGCTCTGCCCGCGCTAACGCGCTCGTTTGCGGGCGGGACGCCCGCGGTCCCAGTGAAGAGGTTGACCGTGACCCGGGACGAGTATTCAAACCCTACTTCGAATTCTCCTCATTAATCACAAGGTATCGATCCACCAGCGGCGCGTTAACGGCTTGAACAATCCCGCTGGGCCACTTCACCTCTACACTGCGCGCGCTCGTAGCCGTTCCCAGGCCCACGATGATCCGCGGATCGTTCGAAGCCAGGTAACTTCCCGACGTGTTCACATCGAATATCTGTTTCCTGCCGGCGCCGTCCGTAACTGCCACCCGCGCGCCAATACCATTGCGATTAGATTTGGATCCAACCAGCGACAGTCCCAGCCAGTGGTTCTTCGTTCCGTTGTTTCCGAGGACAACCGGCGTGCCTTCAAGCGACGCAATCACCACGTCAATCTGTCCATCGTTATTCAAATCACCAAACGCAGCGCCGCGTCCGGACAAGGAATCAGCAAAGACAGAACCAGCAGTCGCTGACACGTTCACAAAACCCTTGCCCGTGTTGAGCATCAGCAGCGGCGTCTGTTTGTATTTGAGATACGGATTGGTCTTTTCAATCGTATCGAGCACGTGGCTTTGCGCGACAAAGAGATCGCGCCACCCATCATTATCAACATCAACAAAGCGCGCGCCCCAACCGGAATACAGCAACGTTATCTGCCCCACGCCGGCGGAATTTGTCGCGTAAGTAAAGCTCAGGTCGCGATCGTTGTGATAGAGCGGATAGGTTTCGTTGGAGAGCGTAGTGATGAAGATGTCCGGGTAGCCGTCGTTGTCATAATCGCCGGCTGCAATGCCCATCCCGGCGTATGTCTTGCCGTTTTCGTCGTAGCCCGCGCCGGATGAAATCGCAACGTCTTCAAACGTGCCATCTCCTTGGTTGTGATAAAGCGACTGGCGCACGCTGTCGTTAGCGACGAAGATGTCCGTGAAACCGTCGTTATCAAAATCGCCAAGGGCCACGCCCAAAGCCTTGCCGCCCGGCTCCTCGATTCCTGTCTTCGCGCTGACGTCTTCAAACGAACCATCCGCACGCTGGTGGTAAAGAATGTTGGTGGCGCCCTTGAAGTTATCCGGGTGACAATAGGCTCGATAGCCGGGCCGGATCTCGCCGCAGTAAACTGAGCCGGCATCGAAGTCCCATTCGACATAGCGTCCCACAAAAAGATCGAGCCGGCCGTCGCGGTCGTAATCGATCCAAGCCGCGCTCGTCGACCAGCCGCTGCCCGGAACGTTCGCCTTCTTCGTCACGTCAGTAAACGTACCATCACCGTTGTTGTGATAAAGATTGTTCCCGCCGTACCCGGTAACGAAAAGATCAGTGCGCCCGTCGTTGTCATAATCAGCCGCGGCGACTCCCATGCTGTACCCGTTGCCTTTGAGGCCGGCCGTTTCAGTGACGTCCGCGAAGGTGCCATCGGGTTTTTGGTGATAGAGACGGTTCCAGTACCTGGGATCGCGCTTGTCAGGCATTTCTGTTTTGGGCATTGGATCTTTCAAGCCCGCGCCGTTCGTAAAAAATAGATCCATGCGACCATCGTTGTCGTAGTCAAGCATCGCCACGCCGCCGCCCATCGCCTCGAGTAAATACTTTACCGACGTGAAGGAAGGATCGCGCCGAAAATTTATTCCGGTCGCGGTTGTGACGTCGCTGAAAGTGACGGGAGACTGCGCTTGTGGCGCTGGCGGCGGCGGTTTCTTGTTTGGCGCCTCCGAACTGTAGGAC
>JANLYZ010000389.1:0-7704 GCA_031365905.1 Chloracidobacterium sp.
GATCCAATTGTCCGGGAACGACCCTCACGTCTTTTTCGGTTTCGAACACGACGGCAGCGCCTGCCGCATCTGCCTGCAATCGCACCGGCGCCTCCGCACGCACAGCGTCGCGCGCAGCGTCCGTCAACTTAAATACGACAGGCATCCGGGACGGCCGGGCGGCCTGGCCGCGGACAGCGAGCCAGTCAAGGAAGCCACGACGCATTTTTTCTCCCGAGCCGTCGAGACGTTCAGCGACTTCAGAATTGAATCGCGCTGCAATCTCGAGTACTGCTCGGCCGAGGTCCTGCTCGGCGTCGGCGAGTCCCCACGCTGGAATCCACGCCTGGGCGCGCTCCTGCAACTCAGCTGCGAATTGCGCAGTGCGGCGTTCATCAAACCGTGGTGCCTCGGGCGCTTTCATCCCTGTCCCCCTTCGCGAAAATAGAACGGGAAAACGAGATTGCCGGACTGATTGGTCTTGCGTACGCGATATTCGATTTCAACGAGCAGCTTGCCCTCGGAGGTCGCTTCCTCGTCTACGTTAATGCTCAGAACGTCGATGCGTGCTTCGCAACGACGCAAAGCCTCTTCGACAGTCGAACGGATCAGTTGGATCACTGTGCTGTCGACAGCCTCGAACACTAGCTCGTGAATGCCACACCCGAACTTCGGTCGCATGACGCGTTCGCCGGGCGCAGTCTCAAGAATGATCATGATCGACTGCCGGATGTCTTCCTCATGGGCGATACTCGCAACCAGGCCGGTGCGCGGGTCGAGCACGACCGGAAACGCCCAGCCGCGGCCGAGAAAGTCTTTACGTTCGCCTGTGAAATCGTCTGTGTTCATCCGATCATTACCGTGGGAGCCCCCAGCAGGATCGAGTTGGGCGCGCCCACTTCTACCACCATGTCTCCCTGTCGCGCCGCAGGCAGGCCGCCGATCATCACGGTCACACTGCCCACAGCCACCACGCCACCAACGTGCGGCTTGACACCGTCGACCAGCGGACACACATGGGTGTCGGCCGTGGCGCGCCATGCCGGCTGACCGCCAATCAAAACCGTAGGACAGCCCGGGCCAGGAACCAGTGGCGTTCCGTGACTGGTCATGTCACCAAGGCGTGCGGCCGGTTGTCCCATCGTGTTCTCCTTAGTTAATGTTCACGAGCGCGCCGCGAACCGTCAGTGTTGCGCTTGCCTTCAGCTCCAGTGTTCCGGAGGCCTCGATCGCGATCGTGGCAGCTTTGATTTTGAGCTGTCCCTTCGCCTCAATAGTCATCGCGCCGCTGTTGCTGTCGACCTTGATGACGTTTCCGTTTTCGTCCTGCACCGCAAAACCATCGTCATCGAAAATAATTTTGCGGCCTTTCTCGTGTTTAAGTTCGACGACTCCCCGCGTGCCGTCGTCGAAGAGCAGGTAATGGTGTTTCCGCGAGTGAATCATCCGCTTGTCGTTCTTGCCGTCGTCGTTCGCAACGGGAGGTTTGTCCTTTCCGTTCCAAAGCGCGCCTAGCACGTAAGGAAAGCGCAGGTCCTCGCGCTCGAAAGCAACCAGCACCTCGTCGCCAACCTCGGGTATCATCACGACGCCGCGACCGTCTCCAGCCATCGGCACGGCGAGTCGAGCCCAATAGCTTTCGCTCGCTTGCTCGTGCCAGGGATAACGAACTTTCACCCGACACAACTTCTCGGGATCGTTGTTCTGGGTAACCAGCGCGACAGCCACACCCTTCACATACCCGCCTCCTTCATGCGCAGTTTCCTGCGGCGGCGCTTCCATAATCGTCATAGCCCGGTCTCCTTTATCTTGAATCGGGTGCGATAGCCGTTTGAATCGATTTTGTGGGTGGCCTGCTGAATGTAGTAGACCTTGGAGAACGGAACGCCCAGACCGTCAAGCTCGACGTTACGGTCGGGCCGTATCTCCGGCAGTCCCATTGATTCTCCATCGCCCGTCAGGAATTGCTTGGCGCGCTCGCTGAGAGCAGCCTTGGCTCGCCGGTCAGCTTCCGCCTGGGTGAATACCGGTTGTCGCAACCGCAGGGTTGGTCGTTTGCTTGGGTCAGTTACCAGACTGTTGAAGTACTGGCCGGCGCTCTTGCCGGTGAGTCCAGACTCTTCGCCTGCGGTGGCGACGCCGACGATGGCCTTTTTCGTTTGGGTGTTCCAGCCGTAGACTTCGACCTTGGAAATCTGTCCGGCAAGATTTGCCTCGGGTTTGAAGCTGATTAGCCCTTCGCCATAAACAAGTCGGACCACCGCCCCTCCCTTGTCGTTCGGCTTGCCGAAATTCAAGGTCTTTTGCTCGTCTACGTAGAGTTCGAAGTGATTGCGATCGGCAAGCTTTTTAAGAAACTCCCAGTCGCTTTCCTGGTTCTGTTCGATCTGCGGGTGCTGTTCGTCGGTGTCCTGAATTTTTGCCCTGAGGTTATTAAAGCTGGCAATTTCCTGGGCGGCGTCGCTGTCGCGGGCCTTCGACCACGTACGAGAATTCTTTCCAATCGTGAGCGCAAACCCATGATCGTAACCCGCGACCGAAAGTTCCGGGGGGCCGCTTTCGGGAAAGTTAGTTGTGATTTCAGTGATCATTCCGCGCATCGCAGTAGGAGTAGATTTGGCGTCTCCATACCCCAGGCAAATTTCCACTTCGGCGCCAAATGAAATCAGAGTCAGTAAGTCGACGCCCCGGCCTGTTTGGAAGGCGTGCAGCTTGTGGCTGTAACAATCGGTGAGCGTGAAGGCAAAGCGAGACGCGGCACCCAGCATCAAGTCGACTTCCACCTGACTCACTGCAACTACCAGGTCGCGCATGAGGTCCTGGCGCCCGAGGCGCACAGCATAGGTTGGCGCATAGAAGTCGCCGTAAGTTTTAGATAGCGTTACCAGTTCCATTCGGATTCTCAATTGGCGGAAGCAGCAGCCAATCACCGGCCTCGATCTCGCGTGGATCGTCGAGGTCGTTGGCCACCGCGATTCGTATCCATTCGCTGGGATCGTCGTATTCATGCGCCGCTATCAACCAAAGACCTTCCCTTCCAACGACCACGCGGCGTTTGGTTTTGTCGGCTGACTCGCGTCGCGGATCCTCGAGCTGTTTACGTAGCGTGCGGTACTCCTTGAAGCTAACCGAGAGCGTGGCCCGGCCGGGTGTGCCGTCCGGATGAAACAGCGTGACTTTGCGGCTGAGCTTTTCGATTACCGCGAAGAACTCCAGTGGGCCCCAGTTAAACCGGACCGGAGGCGGGGCATGTAAGTCACGATCGATTTCGAGTAGTTTGAAAAGATCCGCCAGGCGTTTGGTGAGCGGGTTTTCTTCCTTCTGCTGTAGCGATGTCGGTCCCTTGGGATCGGTGTAGTCGTCGAGGAACAGATCCAGGCTGAGACGGTCTGACTCGCCACTCACAAATTGCAACAGTGGCGACCCGAGGCCTGGCACCGCAGTAGCTTTAAAAGAGTTGGTTCGCTCAAAGCTGTACTCGGTGGGATTGAAAAGCGCAGTGATGACCTTACCCTTGTCCGCGCCGTCGAGGACGGTAATAGTCGCTTTCTTGAGTTGGGCCTTACTCATCGTTCCTCAAAGTCCACGCCGCTGGCGCTCGATGCGCATGCGTTGCTCCACGCGGCGAATTACATGGTCTGTCAATCGATCCAAAACCCCGGGTTCAAGCTTGGTTACTCGCGTTGCCGCCGCCGGTTCAGGGAGTAGGGCCACTCCGGCCGCAGATTCCTGGCCCGGTTGTGGACGACTCTGCGTGCGACTAACAGACTCGGACAATTCCGTACCACGTTGGTCGTCATCGTTGCTCAGCGGAGTCTGTAAGGTGCGACGCCAGACAAGTTTCTCGGAGTGTTCGTACTGAAGCTGAAAAGCCATGGTTCCACCCGAACTATGTCCAACCGGCTCACGAAACGTCGGCTGGCGCCGGGAAGACAAATGCTGCCAGTGCTGCCAGATTTGCGATCGCGTGTGCAAAAACTGCGTTTGTATTCCGCGCTGCATACTCGCGCGAACTTCCGGCCTGGGTTGAAAAAGCTGTCGACGCTCGGGCTGCGTGGTCCACGTGACGAGTTGGTTCGGGAGATGCGGCCACGAGATTCGCGGTGCCGGCGGAACTGGACCGCGCCGCTGCGCGCTCCGTCCCTTGCGTTCGTACATTTCGGGCGCTGCGTGTTTCGCCTTATCCAATTGCAGCCCAGGGGTTGCCGTAAGCACGCTTGTCCAACGGTGGTCCATCACGACTCGCGTCCGGCCCGAGTCCGCGGCCGGGGCGTGACCTTGCATCGGCTTAGGTCGAGTTTGGTCGCTCATGTGCGAGGCAAAGTGAAAATGAAACTGCGGAAACCACGAAACTTGCGAATGCCGTGTCGCGCGGCAAGCCAATGCATTTCCCAATGGCTTGCGCCTTAGCCTCCAGCGCAGGACCATCGGACGCCAGGTTTGGCTACGGCCGAACGCGTTCAAGTGGCGTGCTGCGAAATGCCTGGCGGCGTTGTACGCTGCCAATCCGATTACTCTGTACAACCATTTGCCACGACCATCGATCATGTCGCCTTCCTCAATCCGTGGTGCGCCAACTCGAGACTCTCCATCACCACGGGCGACGTTTGGGCGTCCAGATCAGACGCCGTCCACTTCACCGGCAGCGCGTATTCGATTTGCCAGGCCCAACTTGGCACATTGGCCTCGTTCTGAAGCCGAATCCAAATGGTCTTTCGTTTGACCACGCCGTCAGCTACCGCAAGCGCCCATTTCCACAAATCGTCGAGGGCCAAACCACGTTCGAGAACAAGGACTGGATACGAGACCTGAGTGATGAGCTTGTGCTCGTATTCGATCACTCCACCCTCGCGGTAGGATTCGTACTTCACTTCACGAGACAGGCCCTTGACGCGCGTGAAACCTCCGCTCGTGATTCCCTCGATCTCGACGAGGAAGCGAAATGAGCGCAGCGGATCCAGACGTATCATCGCTGCGCGCTCCTCACTTCGAAGGGATTACCGGGAGCGCCGTCGAGGACACGGTTGATCGCCGAGATCTCGCGACACCAACGTCTCCGTTCGTGGTGTTCAAGCTGCATGATTTCCGCGTGAGACCAATGAAAGTGACAGGCTATAAAGGCCATCTCCTCGTACAGCGACTTTACGGGATAGGCCTTCATGCTTCCCCCACGGCGGTAAACCTCCGCAGCGTTTTGCCTCCAGCGGCCCACTGCTTTTCCGGCGCCAGCTCCGGCGCGGCTTCTTCGTCGGCGGCGTTAAACTTCTCATACAGTCGCTGCAGGTAGGCAAGATCCGAGGCATACAAGTTTTCAATTACGCCCGTGTGGATATCAGTTAGAGTCCCGAGACGTATAACAACGCGGGCCAGGACAATCACTGCGAGATACGCTTCGTTTTGTTGCACGCGAGGATCTCGCAGCGGCAGGATCTCATCGGCCGCTGTGGCCAGGCGCATCGCGCCGCGCCGGTGTAAAGTGCCCGCCTCGTCTACGTAGCCCTTGGGCAATTCGAATTCGATCTCGGTCTGAAAGCTGGAATGCGTGGTGGTGCTCATGTTCGTTCCCCCTTTACATCACTCGCTCGATGCCTTCATTTGCCAGCTCGAGCAGTTCGATCAACACCTCGTTACCCTTTGCGTTAAGGTCGCTGGGGTCATACTTGATGGGCCAGGCGTCCGTCACAACAAAGCGCGCACTGTCGGTGCCCGCCTCGTCCTGCACCACGATGACTACTTTCTTGCGCCGGTCTTTGACCTGTCCGGCCGACACGTCGGCGTGCCACTTGAAAAGATCGAGCGCGGTGCCTCCGCTCGTAAGGCCCCACTTCAACGTAATGTTTCCGTATTTCGTGAGACCACTGAGCTTTCGCACGTGCGGTGGATCAGTGCCCTCGCGGTAATCGACCGCGTCGATCGTGGTCTCGGCGATCATGACCTCACTGAAACCAGCTTGCGTGATGTTGTCGATCTCGAGCCGGTAGCGGAAATTGCGGAGAGGATCGATGCGTGCCATAACGTAGCTCCTTAACGCTGGGCCTCAGCAGTATTTTGGAAGATGCGGAAGATAACGAATTCCGCAGGGCGAACGGGCGCGATTCCGATCTCGCAGATCAGCCGCCCGTTCAGAATGTCGTCCTGAGACATGGTGGTGCGATCGCAGGTAATAAAAAACGCTTCCTGTTCGGTGCGGCCAAACAATGCGCCGAGGCGCCACTGTGCGCGCAGGAACAGACGGATGGTGTCGATAACGCGAGCCCAGAGACGATCGTCATTGGGCTCAAACACTACCCACTGCGTACCTTCGTAGACGGAGCGTTCCAGAAAGATGAAGAGCCGCCGAACACTGACGTACTTCCACAGCGCGTTGGAAGTAATCGTTCGTGCTCCCCACACGCGGATGCCGCGGCCGGGGAAACTGCGGACGGCGTTCACACCTTTCGGGTTGAGGTCATCCTGCATATTGTCATTAATGTCGAATTCGAGAGCGAGGGCGCCGCGCACAATCTCGTTAGCCGGTGCTTTGAAGACGCCGCGTTCGGTGTCGGATCGCGCGTACACGCCGAGCACATGACCTCCAGGCGGAACTAGTTTGCGGGCCCCACTGCGAGGATCGGAGGTCACGATCCACGGATAGTAAAAGGCTGCGTAACTGCTGTCCGTTACGTCGTCGCGCGGCTTCAGTCCAGTCGTACTGCTTTGACCCTTGGCACAATCGATTACCGCAAAACGGAATCTCAGCCGCTCGCAATGTGCAACTATCGCCTTTGAGATATCGGTCGACACGTCGGGAGCGTAGACCAGCGCAACATCGCGATACGGATCGAGTTCGAGAGCGGCAAGGCCCTGCGCGCCTCTTCCCCCCGGTACTGGATCGCCCTTGTAATCGTCGACACCGAGCGCGGCAGGCCCGTTGACGCCGCCTGCCAAAATCTGGATGCCGTTCGTCGGTCGAGTGCCTGGAGGGACGGCAGCGTTCCGCACCAGGACTCCGAGCGCCGAGCTTTCCGGACCCTGATTCGTTTCGCCCTTTTCGAGATCTATGAAGGGCACTCTCTTGCCGTAGTAGTCAGGCGAGGATTCATCGGTGTCGAGATCGTCAAAGTCTTCGATCAGCGAGGGACGAGGCAGCGTCGTTCTTTCAACGAAAGGATCGAAGGCTGGTACCGGATCGCGGCTCCAGTAAGCCATTTGCAAACGAAAGCCCACCGAAGTGCCGTCTGCTTTTTTTGTGGTTCCTTCTGAGATCTTCACTTTCACGCGGTTGCCCCAAAGGCCAGGGCCGGCCGCGCGGAGGAAGAAGACGCCGAAGGCTGCTTGGGCGCCGGCAGCGCCGTCGTCAACCAGACGCGCGACGAACGCTCGCTTGCCCCCGTTTTCAAAGAAACCGCTAGCGGCATACGGGAGAAACTTGTTCGGTTCGAAGACATCGCCGAACCAGCGTTGATAGTCCTTGTAGCTCGTGACCAGGCGCGGCGTGGTTGAGCCACGCTCAGCCTCACCAAGGATTGCGGCCGTACTGGTGGGTACTCCTTCAATCGGCCGCGGTCCGCGCTCGATTTCTTCGATGTAAACACCGGGATGCAGATATTCAGGCATGGTGATTCTCCAGGTTTATGTCAGCGAGTTTTACGTCAGCTGGATTGAGACGATCCGTGTCGGTCATCGTCGTCTTTCTCATATTTGCAGCAATCAATGACGCTCGGAATTGCGCCGTTGGCGGTCTGG
>JANLYZ010000125.1:0-9383 GCA_031365905.1 Chloracidobacterium sp.
GACTCCGTCTCAACCAGGGCGCGCGTGAAAGCGATGAGTGCTTCCCTGCGGCCAAGGAAGTAGTCATGCAAAGAAGCGAGGTTGGCGTGGGAAAGTTCCATTGGGTGAACTCAACTAATCTTCTCTCTTCTAACAGTCAACTTATCAACTCTCGAGACGTTGACATCGAAGCCAATGCCCGGCTTGTTGGGCGCGGTGATCGTTCCGGCGGAGGAAACAGTCACCGGCGGATCGATGATGTCTTCCTGCCAGTATCTGGAGCTGGCTGAAACATCGCCCGGCAAAATGAATCCCGCGAGCGTGGCCATTGCAATGTTGTGTGCGCGACCAATGCCAGATTCAAGCATGCCCCCACACCACACTGGGATATTGTTTTCACGACAGACTCGCTCCACCTTCTTCGCCTGAGCATGGCCGCCAACGCGGCCGAGCTTAAGATTAATGATTCGCCCCGCGCCAAGCTCAAGCGCGTGCTTTGCATCCTCGCTCGAATGAATCGATTCATCCAGGCACACTGGTGTCGTAATCTGTTTCTGTAGTTCAGCGTGATCGAAGATGTCGTCATGGGCGAGCGGTTGTTCGATCATCATCAGATTAAACTGATCTAATTCTCTGAAGAGAGCGACTTCGCCGAGCGTGTAAGCTGAATTCGCGTCAGCCGTCAGACGCACGTCAGGAAACCTCTCGCGCACCCGGGCGACTATCTTCACATCCCAGCCCGGCTTAATCTTGAGCTTGATGCGCTGGTAACCAGCGGCCAACTCTGTTTCGATCTTTTCAAGCAACGCTTCCGGCGAATCCTGGATGCTGATGGACACGCCGCACGCGATCTCATCCTGTGTTCCGCCCAGATGTTTCCACAAAGACGCGCCAAGTGTTTTGGCTTCGAGATCCCAGCAGGCAGTTTCAATCGCTGCTTTCGCCATGCGATGCCCGCGCACGGCGCTCATCAATTCCCATGTTTCCGCGGCCCTGCTGCTTTTGCCAACAATCATCGGCGCGAGAAACGTCTTGATCGTATGCCACGCGGTTTCGGTCCACTCATCACAATAAAAAGGCCCTTCTCCGGCAGTACACTCGCCCCAGCCCTCTGCGCCGTCTTTATCGGTAACGCGAACGAGCAGTATGCGTCGCTCAGTGGTACGGCCGAAGCTCGTCTCAAAAAAGTGAATTAGGGGAAGGCGAATTTCACGCAACTCGACGGAGGTTATGATCACTATTTGAAACGCTCCAGCAACGAAAGTGAAGACATTATGCCGACGCCTTCAAGATTTGTCAGCCGCTTAAACAAGCAGGTCCGCGATTTGTTGCTCTCGCTAACATATGTAGGGCACGGCATGCCGTGCCCCTACCTGGTTTGATTACTTCGGGCTCAGAAACTATTCCGTCGAGGTTGTTTCCTGGTTGTTCAATGCGGCGTGCATGGTATGCCACGCCAGCGACGCACATTTCACGCGCACCGGAAATTCGCGCACGCCGGAAAAAATCTTGAGGTTGCCAAGTCCGTTGGCGGTAGCCTCTTCATCAAGCTCGCCGGTCACCATCCCATGAAATTCTGTAAACAGTTTTTCCGCTTCCTGCTTGCTCTTTCCCTTCACTGCTTGCGTCATCATGCTGGCCGCAGCTTTAGAGATTGCACACCCTGAGCCTTCGAAGCATATTTCCTTGACGGCATCGTCTTCCAGATTGAGGTAGACGGTGAGTTGATCGCCGCAGAGTGGATTAAACCCCTCGGCTGAATGGTTGGCCGTCTCGAGCTTGCGAAAGTTTCGCGGCTTCTTGTTATGGTCGAGAATGACCTGCTGGTAGAGTTCGCTTAATTCAGACATAAGAACGGTGAATAGTGAATGGTAAATCGTGAATAGTATCTGTCAATGCTATCCGACAAATTCCTACAACTCACGAAAAAATCTCAACTACTTTCTCAATCGTCCGTGCCAGTACATCCACTTCTTCCTTCGTATTGTAGAAAGCAAACGAAGCACGGGCGGTTGCGGGAATATTAAAGCGTTGCATGACGGGCTGCGCGCAGTGATGGCCCGCGCGTATCGCAATGCCTTCCTGATCGAGAATCGTGCCGATGTCGTGCGGGTGAATATCATCAATCACAAACGACAGGACGCTCATTTTCTCACGAGCGGTCCCAATGATGCGGACTCCTTCTATCGCCTTCAGCCGCTCGGTCGCATACAGCAACAACTCGTGCTCATGGGCCGCGGCTTTCTTGCGGTCAATCGAATTCAGATAATCGATCGCAGCGCCAAGCCCGATTTGCGAAGCGATTGCCGGAGTGCCTGCTTCAAACTTGTTCGGCAGGTCGGCATAGGTCGTTTTCTCAAACGTAACGCTTCTAATCATGTCGCCGCCGCCCTGGAAAGGGTTCATCTTATCGAGCAACTCGGCCTTGCCATAAACGATGCCGCTGCCAGTTGGCGCAAACATTTTGTGGCCGGAGAACGCATAGAAGTCACAGCCTAGATCCTGAACATCGATCAACATATGCGGCGCGCTCTGGGCGCCATCGATTAGGACCGGGATCCCAAACTTGTGTGCTTGATCGATCATTTCCTTGACTGGATTGATCGTGCCTAATGCGTTCGAGACGTGCGTAAAGGCGACGAACTTTGTTTTCTCGTTGAGCAGCGCGTGATATTCATCCTGTAGCAATTCCCCAGCGTCGTTCATTGGAATCACGCGCAGCCGAGCGCCCTTCTCTTCGCAAAGCATCTGCCAGGGAACGATGTTGGCATGATGCTCCATCGCCGAGATTATGATCTCGTCACCGGCGCCGATGAACTTGCGTCCATAGCCATGCATTACCAGGTTGATGCCTTCGGTCGCGCCACGAACGAAGATGCATTCCTTCGCTTCCCGCGCGTTGATGAACCGCTTCACCTTTTCGCGTGCGCCTTCATAGGCGGTGGTCGCTTTCTGACTTAGATAGTGAACGCCGCGATGAATGTTTGAGTGCTCGTCTTCGAGGTAAATACTGCCGCGGTCGATGACTACCTGAGGAACCTGCGAAGAGGCGCCGTTATCCAGATACACCAGCGGCTTGCCATTCACAGTTTGCCGCAGGACCGGGAAGTCCTCGCGAATGCGTTCGACATCGAAACCGCGGTCACCCGGCGACTTGGTTAACACTGATTTTTCGATCGTTGCCATACCTTAAATAGTCAGGCCAATATCATGCGCGCAGGTTCGAGCGAGCGTTGGAATGGATTGAGGATCAAGCCCATTTCTTCGAGAGTGATCACGCCCAACAACGCTTCATCGCCCGGCTCTCCCAGAATCACCGGTGTATGCCCCTCCCCCTGGGGAAGCTTTATATAACATTCAGATATGTCACGCTCTATCGCAGTTCCATCGGCGAGGGTAAAGGTCAGCCGACGCTTTGGCCGCAAGCCAATAGCTTTCCAGGTACGAAAAGGCAAGAGCGTGTACTTCGCTCCGCTGTCAACCAGAAACTTAGCTCTCCCTCTTTTCTTAGAGGGGCCGGTCACTGTACCCTGAACGTAAGTCAGGACCATTTGTTACTTTCCTTTCGCGCTTAGCGAACTTCCAGCCGCGCGTTGAGACGATGCAACACCGCTTCGTCAAGCTGCGCTTGGATCGACGGAATCTTGATCTTGCCAATCACTTCTTCCGCAAACCCGTAAGTCAGGAGATTCCGCGCCAGGTCGGGATGAATGCCCCGGGTTTCCAGGTAAAACAACTCGTCTTCCTCAATCTGCCCCACTGCCGCTCCGTGCGCACACTTAACATCGTCGGCCAGAATTTCCAGTTGCGGCTTCGTATCCACGCGAGCTTCGTTCGACAACAGCAAATTCTTGTTGGTCTGCATGGCGTCGGTCTTTTGTGCATCGTGGCGCACAAAGATTTTGCCGTTGAAGACCGCGCGCGACTTGCCGTCAAGAATGCCCTTATAGAGTTGGTGGCTGGTGCAATGTGGCTTGCGATGATCGATGACTGAGTGTGTGTCCGTGTGCTGAGATCCGGTAACTAGATAAAGACCATCAACCCAACACTCCGCGCCTTCATGATCCATGGTGACATTGATGTCATGCCGGGAAAGCTGCGCGCCAAGGGTGATCGTGGTTGCGTCGTAGCTCGAACTTGCGCCGAGGTCCGCAACAGTCGTTGCGATATGGAAAGCTTGCGTGCTCTCGCGCTGCACCTTGTAATGCTCGAGCCGCGCGCCATCTTTCAATACAATCTCAACCACCGCATTCGTAAAATACGCGGCGTCATGGGCACTTAGATAACTCTCAAGCAAAGTGGCGCTGCTGTTCTCCTCCGCAACCACCAACACGCGTGGGAACGTTGTTTTGTTGGTTCCCGCCGGATCTGAAATGAAGAGCAGATTCAGCGGCACATCAACGGTGAGCCCTTTGGGAATGTAAATAAACGCGCCCTCGCTGGTGAACGCGGTGTTAAGAGCCGTGAAACCATTGGCAACGAAGTCGGCATGGCGCGCGAGATTCTCGCGAACGATTTCCGAGTAACGTTCGTCAGCAATGGCCTGCGAAAGATCGAGCGCAACTACGTCTGGCGGCAGTGCTGTTAATGACGAAAGATCTGTTCGCAGTCTGCCGTTAACAAAAACCAGTCGGCTGTCTTTGGTTTCCGCGATCCCGAAACTTGAAAAGTCTCCGACCGTCGTAGGTTCCCCGGTCGCCAACGGTGTGAAACCGGCTCTGGCAATAGGCGCAACGTTCGTGTATTTCCACTCTTCGTCTTTCGTGGTTGGAAAGCCAACTTCTTCAAAGCGCGCCATCGCGTTTTCACGCAGGCGATTGAGCCACGACGCGGCAGTATTCTCCTGGTTGTCCTGCAAAGCCAGGAAGGCTTCTTGAAACGAATTCTTTCGCGTTGATAATTCCGTTGCCATCGTCATTAGTTTGTCCTGGGAGCGCGGGCATCCTGCCCGCCGTCGCGTTTGCGAGCCGCTGCGGACAGGATGTCCGCGCTCCCGGCTTTGAGCCAGTCGTAACCCTTCTGTTCGAGTTCAATCGCCAATTCTTTGCCGCCCTCTTTGACGATCAGGCCGTTCGCCAACACATGCACAAACTGCGGCACGATGTAGTCGAGCAAGCGCTGATAGTGCGTGACGAGTATCACGGCGTTGTTTGGGTTGTGAAGTTGATTGACGCCGCCCGCGACTATCCTAAGAGCATCGATGTCCAAACCTGAATCGGTTTCGTCAAGCACTGCCAGCTTCGGTTCGAGCACTGCCATCTGCAAAATCTCGTTGCGCTTTTTCTCGCCGCCCGAAAACCCTTCGTTGACTGAACGCGTCATGAAACTCGCATCCATCTCAACCACTTTTGCGCGCTCTTTCAGGAGGTCCTTAAATTCAAGCGGATCGAGTTCTTCCTCGCCCAGGTGTTTGCGTTTTTCGTTGTAAGCCAGCCGCAGAAACTGCGCATTCGAAACTCCGGGCACTTCAATTGGGTATTGAAACGCCATGAACACGCCTTCGCGCGCACGCTCGTCAGGCGGCATCTCGAGCAGGTTCTTGCCCTCGTAAAGCACTTCGCCTTTGGTCACCTGATAAGCCGGATGCCCGGCCAGCACTTTCGCGAGGGTCGACTTGCCAGAGCCGTTTGGCCCCATGATGGCGTGTATTTCGCCCTTCTTCACAGTCAGGTTAATCCCCTTCAGGATTTCGTTGCCGTCAATGCCGGCATGCAAGTTCTTGATCTCTAACACTTATAATTGCTCCTTACTGAACCAAGTCTGACGCCGTGACACGGAAACGCGGAGACACGAAGCAAACAACTTCACCGCGTCTCCGCGTCTCCCCTTCCCCGCGTCTTTCACCCTACGCTGCCTTCGAGCTTCATGCCGAGAAGTCGCTGCGCTTCGACAGCAAACTCCATTGGCAACTGCAAAAAGACGTCCTTACAAAAGCCGTTAATAATCAACGACACCGCATCCTCTTGCGAAATGCCGCGCTGCTGCAGGTAGAACAACTGTTCCTCGCTGATCTTTGAAGTCGACGCTTCATGCTCGACGCTTGAAGTGTTGTTCATCACTTCGATGTAGGGAAACGTATTCGCGCCGGAGTTTGAACCGATCAGCATCGAATCACACTGCGTGTAGTTGCGCGCGTTCTCCGCTTTCGGCATGACTTTCACGAGACCGCGATAGCTATTGTTTGATTTACCGGCGGCGATCCCTTTGGAAATGATCGTCGAGCGCGTGTTCTTGCCGAGGTGGATCATCTTAGTTCCCGTATCGGCCTGTTGCGCGTGATTGGTCAACGCGACGGAGTAGAACTCGCCAATTGAATTGTCCCCCTGCAGGATGCACGACGGATACTTCCAGGTGATTGCCGAACCGGTCTCAACCTGCGTCCAGGAGATTTTCGAATTTCGCCCGGCACACTTGCCGCGTTTCGTTACGAAATTGTAAATGCCGCCAACGCCCTCTTCATCGCCCGCATACCAGTTTTGCACCGTCGAGTATTTGATCTGCGCGTCGTCAAGCGCTACCAACTCAACAACCGCCGCGTGCAACTGGTTCTTGTCAAACTTCGGCGCAGTACAACCCTCGAGATACGAAACGTGTGACCCTTCTTCAGCGACTATTAACGTTCTTTCAAATTGCCCCGACTCCGAATTGTTGATTCGGAAATAGGTGGATAATTCCATCGGGCAGCGCACGCCTTTCGGGATAAAGCAAAACGAACCATCCGAGAACACGGCACTGTTGAGAGCCGCAAAGAAGTTGTCGTTTGTAGGCACGACAGAGCCGAGATACTTCTTTATCAGTTCCGGATATTCGCGAATAGCCTCGGTAAACGAACAGAAGATTACGCCATACTTCTTGAGCTTTTCTTTGTACGTCGTGGCAACAGAAACTGAATCGAACACCGCGTCAACTGCGACTCCTGCAAGCTGTTTCTGTTCAGTCAATGGAATGCCGAGCTTCTCAAACGTGCGCAACAACTCCGGGTCTACTTCGTCGAGACTTGCTTTGACAGCCTTTTGCTTGGGAGCGCTGTAATAGATGACGTCCTGGTAGTTGATCTCAGGATAGGAAATGTTTGGCCAATGCTTCGGCTCAGTCATCGTCAGCCAATGACGATAGGCCTTCAGCCGGAAGTCCAACATCCAGTCGGGCTCGTTCTTGATCTTGACGATCAAACGAATCGTGTCTTCCGTTAGTCCGCGCGGAATAACGTCTGACTCGATGTCGGTGACGAAACCGTATTTGTATTCCTGCTTACCTAATAGTTCTGTTGTTGTGCTCATCTGTTTATTAAGCCGTAACTTTGCCAACCTTTGGTTCGATCACACCTGAGCCGTACTCTCGCCCACACGCTTCACACCTTGAATCTTGTGAAGCACCGCATCAACCGTCGCTTCGGTGCCCAGCAACTGCGATAACGTAATCTCAGAAAGGGCGTTATCAACTATCTGATGCAACTCGACAATGACCGGCCTGATACCGCAATCGCCAGTGTGCACGCAGGAATCGAGCACGCCCGCATAACTCTTGCAATGCGTCTCCACGCTTTCGTCGTCCAACACGCTGATGACTTCGTTCAGATGGATCACAGACGCAGGACGTGCGAGCCGGTAGCCGCCTTTGATGCCGCGCTGCGATTGCACCAGGCCTGCCTTGTTCAAAATCCACATCAGCTTGCCGGCGTTCGCAACTGAGATACCTTCGAGTCCAGCAATCTGCGTAAGCGTCAGCGACTCGCCTTGCGCATCCGCGCGCGCCAGTTGCAGCAGGCAACGCAGCCCATATTCTTCCTGTGCAGATATCTTCATTTAATACCGATGACAGCGCTCACTAACCCGCGAACACCTAAAATCAATCAAGTGGAGGCAGTTTAACTAATCCTTACTTTTAAGTCAACATTAGCCAGATGCCCTGAATTCCGGGCAAATTGGCTCATTTTGAGAGGATTTGCTATAACCGATTTACTTGATCTTCTGGATGCTCGAGATGAATTGCGCGGTTTCGGCGGCGTGCTCCTCAGCGATACCAGGTGCGGCGAAAGTCAAAATGATCACAACCCTCTTAGCAGCAAGCACATCAACGCTCCACTCGATCGTGGCGCCTTCGACCTCGCCCGTTCCGCCTGAGCTGAAATGCGGCATGCCGTTGTGAGTGTCGGAACTCCCCTTATCCGTGGTTTTGACGTTCTTGATTGTCTTCGACAGTTCTTTATCCAGATCTTTTACCGCGGCGTCGAAAGTGTCCTCAGCCGGCACCCAAAAAACCATTTGTAGACTGTCGTCCGCGGTCGCGACTGTTATCACTTCACCATCGGGTTTTGCCGTCCAGCCCTTTGGCAGTTCGAATTGAATGCCGGCCTCTTTATGAGTGAAGACTTCCTGTGTAACCGGCGCGGTTAACTTCGTAATGGGGGTTGCAGATCCAACGCTCGCGAACATTGAAGTCGCGAGCGCAAGGGACAAACTGAGTAGAAATTTCTTCAAGGGTTTTCCTCCAGTTTAAGCTGCGGCTCTTTTATTGTTATTTTGGGAGATACAACGGCTTCTTGAAACCGTTAAAGACTAAAGTTGAAATCGATGTATCCGGCCAGGCGCATCGGCCGGCCCTCAATGGAAACCGTTTGAAACGACCATTGCCGCGCCGCGTCTTCGGCTGCCTGCCGCAGCAACAACGGCCCTTGAGAACTTGTAACCGCGACAACTTTGCCGCCCTCGACAATCACGTGAACTCTGACCAAGCCCGACGTTCCGCTTTGTTTGGCAAGCGGCGGATAACGCGGCACCACTTTCCTGGTGGCGAAAGCGTTTAGCGATCCGGCGTCGCTCGTTTCAGTCTCGGCAGATTTCTTTGCGGCGGGCAGCGGCTCGGCAGACACATGATCCTTGTCGGGAGCTTTGATGTCGAGCGGCGCATCCGCAACGCGCTTAGTTGAGTAAGGCGAGGGCGACGACGGATTCTTTACGGCCGATTTGCCGGGCCGCAAAGGTGGAATGCCACCCAGCGCCGCGACTTGAGTTTGCGACGAAGCCAATGCTTCGCGCGCGCTGGCATACTCGCCTTCCCACCTGGTTTGATCTTCACTGTCTTTGGCAAGCGACAACCGGAGACCCAAGACGTCTTCGAGTAATGACAACGAATCGTACGCTCGACGCCCTTCTGAGATCTCTTTCGCCTGGGCAATCATTCGCTCGAGCAGCGCCCGCAAGCGATTCAGATCGCTCACCGCCTCCGCGGGTAGACTTGCGTCGGTAGTGCTGATAGCGAAACTTCGGTAGCGCGCGAGGTGCGTGCGAGTGCCGTTTATCGCTTGACCAGCCAGAGCGAAATAGGTTCCGAGCGATTCATCCTTTTGCGCCGAGCGAGCTTTGAAAGTTTCTTCGAGCAGCGCCTCAGCTCGGCCGTAGTTT
>JANLYZ010000398.1:0-9124 GCA_031365905.1 Chloracidobacterium sp.
TGGACCGAAGTGGTAATTCACGAGCGCCGGCGTCACCGTGTAGAAGCTGTCGGTGTTGTTGTTAGCAAAACTGTAGTTGCCGTTGCTGTCAGTGATCGCCCGCGCGGATCTGCCGCCGCTCAGGTTCATCGTTACACCTGCGAGTGGTGCGCCGTCAGCCGTGGTAATGCGGCCGCTGATGTTTGCCGGCGCCGCCGTCGGGATTCCCATGATCGCTCCGATGTTGAGCTTGAAGTTGTTGCCCGGCGAGAAGTCGATCCAGGCCGCGGGCGGGATGGGGGTCGCCAGGAAGAAGGAGCCGCTACGGATGGGCGTCTCGGTGTCGTAACTGAGGCTCGCGTTGGTCGTGTTCGTCTGTTGAATTCCGACGTAGAAATTGCCGGCAGGGACGGCCACGGGGGCGGGCAGGGTGATCGTCACCGGCCCAGCCGCGGATACGGTCCGGTCGACAGCGTCCACGTAGAGCGCCGTCGTCGACGGTACGCCGGCGTTATCACCGTAGATCGCCACTTTGTAGGTCGTTGCGCCTGTCGCAAAGAAATTCAATTTGACGGCCTTGACCGAGTTGGCTGCGGTGACCGTGAACTTGCCCACAAAGGCTCCAGTCGCGCCGGTAAAGCCGACGCCTCCGCTGTCTGTCGAGCCGGGATATTTATAGGAGTAGTCCGCGAATAAGACATTCAGCGGCTTACTCTGGCTGTTGTTCCCGGGGATGTCGTCCGCGGGAACGGAAACCGTAACCGTGTCGTTGCCCACTCCGGGTGGCGTGAACGGCGCGAAACTCACGACAACCTGACCGCCGCAGGCGGACAGCGTCGGAACGATCTGCGTGTCCGTGAACGTGTGGGTCCCCGTGATATTCAGGGTCACCGACAAGTTGGTCAGCGCGGCCGCACCCACGTTGGTGACAAGCGCCCTGGTAACTTGATTAGCTTGGCCGAAGGGTAATTCACCGTACGAATATATAAGACTGACAGCAGCATCGTTCTGAGCTCCGGGAGTAGTGGAGCCATTCAGGCGGGTCTCCGGACGGAAGCTGCTGGCGGCGAGCGTGTCGACGCCCGTGTTGTTGCCCGCCAAGCCGTTCACAAGACCAGTGCTATTGCACGAAATAACGGCAGTCGTTGAGAGGGTCCCGGCGTAAGCGCCCCACTCATACGCGACATAAAGGCCGCCACCGGTATAAGTAAAGGGCGAGCCGCCCGCTAGCGTAACTTGGTACGGACCGACGGTCGAAGGCAGCAGCGTCGTCGCATTGTGCACAGTCGTCATGCCGCCGATCGCCGTTGAAAAACTCGTGCCCTTGAGGTAGGTCGTGTCAGCAGTGTTCTGAAAATAAATCTTCAGCGGGGCTGAACCCGAAACTGCCGGCGCGGTCGAGTAGGTCCAGCCGACGATGGTCGGCATCGAACCAGACGTGTAGCCAGCAGCGGCCAGCTCGGTCGCTTTGATCAGGTAAACCGCTCGCGAGGAGGCGTACCGCGTCGAAGGCGCTCGCGCGTTCCCCGAAGTCCCGCCGTCGTTCGGTAGCACGACCTGCGGACAAGTTGCCGAACCGTTGGTGCCGGTGCCTGCGATACTGAAATCGAAGGGGTTCTCGTCGGGATCATTGTTAGCGAAGGTCAAAGTGGCCGTGCGGGGTCCGGAGGCGGACGGGTCGAACGTCACTTGGAACGTAGTGCTGCTCCCCGGAACCACGGGCGAAGTAGGCGCTAAAGTGACGGTAAACTCCGCCGCATTGGGGCCGGTGATTGTGGGTAGACCGACGGTCAGGTTGGTGGCGCCTATGTTTTGGATAGTGAACGTGTGCACAACGGTGCCGCCGGCAGTGTTGGCGATGCCGAAGTCGGTGCCGTCGGCCACGCTCGGCGTGGTGTCACCGTCGAGGATGTCGAAGGTGCCGTTGCCGGTGACGGTGATTTCAGGCGCGACCGCATTTAAGCAGGCGCTGAAAGTTGCGTTACCGCCATTGGGTACGACCAAGCCGGTGGTCGACGCGGTGTCGTAACCAATGGCCGTTACGCTGGCGTTGTAGGTTGCCGGGTTCACGATCGCGGAATACGTTCCCGCGCCGCCGGTGGCGCGCCCGTAGCCGCCGGTAATCGAAACCTGCGCGTTTGGAATAGGCGCAGCGGTCGAGCAATTCGTGATCGTGCCGGAAATGGTGCCCCGCGCGGAGGTAGTGCAAATCGGATATTTGAAATTCCCGATGCGCGTGCGCCAGGCGAAAGTAGTGGTGGTGGAATAGTATTCCTGTGTGTACCAGAAGGTGCAGTCGTCCGAAGGATCGACGGACATGGCACTGTAATCGCCCCAACGATTGTTGGTGCCTGTTTGACTGCCGGTGCCGGCAAAGAGCGTTGCTTCGCCCTGAGCCAAGGAGTTGACGGCGTCAGTCGCCAGTCGTCCGGCATAACGAATTTGCGGGTTGATCGTGGCGCTGGAAGCGCTGTAACCGATCGCGAGATTACCTTGGTTGTCCATGGCCGCGCTGCCGTTCCAACGCCAGGTGGTGTCGGGCTGGTAGGTGCTCTCCTGGAACACGGTCTCCGGGCCGGCGGTTACGCCGCGCAGCTCAAACCATCGAACGCCGGCAACTCCACTCGCATTGACCGTGTGGTTGCCCACTAATGATTCGACGCCGCCAATATTCCGATAGGCCAGGCGATACATCAGACGGTCGCCAATTTTGTCCAACCCGTCCGGAGTGCCCAACTGCGGAACACAATTCCGCGTCCCCGGACATAGTGCCGTAAAGGCGGCCGAGGCGGGACTGGCGAAGAGCGTAAAGGTCGAGTTTGCGGGAGTCGCAAAGTCGACGTGGAAGTGCCACGTCCTGTAGGTAGCGGTAAACGGTGTTTCAACAAAAGAATTAGGGGCGCCAACGGGTGGCAGCGAATAGCCGTCAAGGTCCGCCGGCAGGAACGAATCCTCATTTGGTCCGCCCGTGATTCCGGGAGTCTGGAAGCTGGCGGACAGCCCGGCGAGCATCCTCGTGCGGTCGAAGGCAAAGGCTTGCGGCCCAAGGAACGAGGTGCCGGCCGCGTTGAATATGTTCATGGCCATGTAATAACCGTCGGGCCAGACACCCAGGTGCGGATAGTCGAAGAAGTTGGTGCCCAAAAAGAAATCGTAACGGTAGTAAGCGCCGGTAGCATCGCCAGTTTTCGAGACGGCAATACATTCGTCGCTGGGATTCCCCGTGCCGGCAAACTGAGTTATGACCCAGCGGTCAGCCAGGTGGTCATACATTACGACCGGATCGCCTTTGCCATTGTTCTGGCAGACGCCGCCAAAGCCGGACCAGAGTGTGCTGATTCCGGCGGGGCCAAAAGTTGACGCGCCGGTGGTCTTGTCAAAGACCTGGAAGCCGTTGTTCACCATCTGGACGAACTGGGTCAAGCCAATCTCGCCATCAGTGTCGGGAGGCGCGCAGTTGCAGGCGACTCCGGGAAAGACGATGCCGTCAAAGTTGAGAATGGTGGCCGGCATTGCAGTGGTCGCGGCGGGTTCCAGGAGATCGCTCAGCTCCTTAAAGTTGCTCTGGATTACCGGATCGGGGCGGTCGATGTGGTGGTATGGCAGTTCAGGATTTTCGTTGGCTTCCTCCGCCTCTTCCTGTGGCTTCGCCGGTTGCACCCTTATGTCGCGCAAGGCGGGCGACTCATCGTTCTTAATTGACCAGCCTACGGTCATGGTTTGCGCTTGATTCTGCCCCTGCTCTTGCTTGGCGACCTTGAACAGATCGGGAAACGATCCCGGGCTGCCAGGAAGACTGTGTCTTACGGCATTGCTAGTGCGTTTTGCCTCGCTCGTTGGTAGCAGTAGCACTGTCAAAAGGATCACGAATATTGCGATGGGCGCAAGCCTAAAATAACTCTTCATTTCATTTCTCCTTGGCGGCGAAGACCATTCCCAATTTCGGTAGGTAAATCCTCAAACGCTGGTTGTAGAGCAAAGCTATATTTGAATTACAAACCGCGCCAGACTTGTGAGGGTCCTAGGTGAACCACTCCGGGCCATGAGGGTACGCGTCCCTAGGCTCGAATCAACTTTGAGAAAACTTTGGGATCCTGCTCATAAATTCTCTTGATGCGGCAAGAATTTAGTCTGCCCGCCAGAACGTGTCAAGGAAGAATGCTCCAGAAAGTCGTCTCTCTTCTGGAGCACGTCGTAAAGTTCACCCAGGTGAGCAATCAGCCGGCCCTCGTTAGAGCGACAACGTCCGAGGAACCTGTAAAGGATTCTTTATCTTTCCTGTTGAATGGAGCCGTCGGTGCATTGACTAATCATCGTGCCGTGAAAAGCTGATTTGACGGCCTAGACCTTCTTGCCACGTGAAAGGAAAAGAGGCACGGCGAACCGTGCCCCTTTGTTATGGTCGTTGGGATTTGCGAATGCGTTAAGGCGCGGGCGCAATGTCTCACCCGCTTTTATTGCCGGAAACGGTCGCGGTATTCCGTAGAGACGAGGAACGCCTTCACCATTTCTGCCTGTTCAAAGTTTCCATTGAACTGGTTCAGCTTGTTGAGCCAGAATTGGTAACCGCTTTCATCCGGGTCACGTCGCAGATAGCCGAAGTATTGCATCAACACAAATGACGGATTGAAAACCGCTTGTTTGAATGAGGCAGCCTCAATCACATCTTTCAAAACTTCCGGCCGTTTTTCCCGAGTATCGCGGATCATATTGTATTTCTCGATGAGTCTGGCGCGCTCACTACCGAGATCTGCTCCACTGCTTTCCTGAACGGTAAGCAGCAACTTATCCACGTAGGCCTCGGCCGTGCTGGTAGTGCCATACTTCTGCAAAAACTCCGGTCTTTGTACAAACTGTTCTACATAGGTTTCTCTCGTTCGTTCCAACGCCTCCCCAGAGATGAGCTGTTGACGATCCTGAGCAAACTCCGCGTAGGAGAGTTGGCGTCCGAGCGCGCCGTTGTAGAGCCGGTAAATGTAGGAGCCGGTTTGTTGAAATTCAATTGAAAGGAAGAACGCAGCCGAAACGTTAATGGTCCGGCGTTCCCGACAGCCAGCATCGCTGCCACATTCGAGAATCTGATCGCTCCAGAAATTGAAGCCCTCCTGATCAGGTTCGCGGTTAAGGAAGTCGATGTAATGCTGTCTAACGAAATAGTCCGGCGCGTCGATGACATTGCCGAAATAGATCGCGTCCCGAGCGGCGGTGAAGGTTGCATCGGTGTTGTTGCCAACCACCGAGAAGGATCGATCGGAAGGACTGAAGTGATAAGTGAGCAAGGCGGGGGTAACGGTATAGAACTGCCCCGTATCGACGCCCGCAAAGCTATAGTTACCTCTGCTGTCCGTAATTGTTCTTGCCGATCTTGCCCCGGTAAGTTGCATTGCAACTCCAGCCAGCGGGTGGCCATCCGGGGTTAACACTTGTCCGCTTATGGCGCCGGGCGCTGCGGTCGGGGCGGCGTAGGTTAGGTTTCTGACGGACACGTTATCAACCAGCACGCCGCAGTTGAGACTGCTCGGCCTGACATCGGTGCAGATCCCGCTGCTGTCTTGCGCATACTCAAAGCGCAGTTGCGCCGTGCTGCCAGCCATTCCGGGGAAGAGCATGTGAACGTGCAGGAAGCCCGTGTTGTTGCCTGAGACTGTGGTTGAATCACCAGACCACGCGGACATGTCCTGGAAATAGGCCGCGCTGTTATTGCGCGGGAAGTGTTTCGGATAGTGGAAAATATTTCCGGTAGTCTGTTGGTCCGCGAAGGTCTCGGTCAGCACCGATCGCAAAGTCCTGCCGGCGGTCTGATCCGTAATTCGCAGTAGGGCCCCATCGTATGCCTGGTAGACGAAACTCGGATCGTCCTCGGTATCGTAGGCGATGTCGAAGTCCACCGAGACAAACGTCGAGCTGGCCGGCACAACAAAGAGAGGTGAAAACGAACGCTCGAAGCGCGTCGGGTTCGCCGCGTCGTTCGCGTTGATGTGGTACATCCCCTTATTACTGGGCGAGGGGGCATTTGTCTTCGGCATGTTGACAGCCGTCACCCAGGGCACTGTGTTTGTGCCGCCGCCGTGCGAAGCGGTCCAGCCGGCTGGTAGAGCGGGACTTGCCGCTCCCTCGAAATTCTCCGTCAGCAGGCTGGTGACGGTCGCCACGTTACCCGTGTTGACGCTGAATAGTAACGTGCGGTTCCCCTGGGCCGTCGTTACATTAAAAGTAAAATCTGCCTTTGTGCCCCAGGCGAAGGCTGGCGCAAACTGGACGATATAAGTAGTCGAGTTGTTCTGGGTGGCGCCGGCAGCAATGTTGGGATAAGCGCTGACGCCAGTAGTAACGCTGACGTTGGGAGTGGCGGTCGTTAGAGTCGCGCTGATTCCCGTGTAGGTGACAGGTCCATCCAACGGATTTGTAGTGACGTTGGTGAGCGGAACTGTTATCTCGCCGGTCTGAGTTGCGGGCTTCTCAAGCATGGCCACGCCGCCCGGCGGATTATTACGAATCTCTAACCCGGCTCTAGCCGGAATATCGCTCGTTTTCTTGAAGAAGGCATCGAGGGCCGGGTAGGTTCCGAGCGGCTGACCATCCGGGAAAAGAACGACGTTCGGACAATAGGCGAAGGTTGAGTAAAGATTTCCGCCCTGCGCCACGCCAGCGTTGTAGTCTCCGAGGTTGGGCTGACCGGTATCGTTGCCGTAGCCCGCGTGGAAAGGTCGATCGGAAAGCGTAATCTGCCGGGACCAGGTAACGCCGCCATCATCGGAGTAGACGGCGCTTGTTTCCATGGCATCGCCGCTGTCGGCCACGCCCTGGTCGTAGTAGAAGACCCAGACGCGCCCCGAAGTCGTGTCTACGGTGACGACCGGGAACCACTGCGGGCGATCCCTTCCGGGCTGCGCGTTCAAATTAACGGGCGGGGTGAAGGTTACGCCGCCGTCAATGCTCTTCTGGAAGACGATGTCCGCGCCGTCGTTAAGATCATTGTTTGCGTAAACGATGTAGAGGTTTCCTTTCGTCGCTAAGACGGGCGAATTATCCACGGCCATCCAGGGGAAGTCGTGCGAGCGGTCGTTGCCCAGCACGTAGTCCATGACTTTGAAGGTCGAGGCCGTCAAAGCAACTGCCGGACTAAAGGTGACGCCATTGTCAGTCGATCTGGCGAAGAACTCTTGTGCGGCGAGCCCCGTTGTCTGGCTCTGGTAGGTGACGTAAACGTTCGGACTGCCGTTACCGGCGAAGCGCGGGATGGCTCCCTGTCCTTGAATCGTGCCGGCGACGTTGACATTCTGACGGGCAGACCAGGTGGGCACTGCCGCGGTCGCGATGTCGTCCGAGAAGGTCGTGAACATCTGCTTGCCGACGGGCGAAAAGGTGGCGGAGGTGAAGTTGGACCAGGCGACCATCACGCGATTAGTATCAGGGTCCACGTCTATCAATTCTTTGTCGGAGGCGTCGAGCGCATTGTTGCCGCTGAACGCGCCGTTCGGGTTGGAAGCCGGAGTGACCTCGAAAGGTCCCTGCCAGGTGTTACCGAAATCGAGCGAGCGGTGGAGGCACAAAGTCTGCACTGTGCCTGCCACTAAACTCGGGCCCGTTATCGTCCGCACCATAATGGAGGCGTAGACGAAGACGCCGCCGTTCGGAGTACTGGGTGCGGGAACCCACTTGATGTCCGGGTCGCCGAAAATCTGCGGGTAGAGAGTTGCGCCGATGGCTTGGTCTGCGGGCGACGGCATCACTCCGGTGACGGTGAAGGTTACGCCGCCGTCATGAGAGGTAGCGAAGCCGGAGAGCTTGTTGGGATTGGTTGCGAAGCCCTGCGCCTCGTTGAATCCGATAACGACGTGCATGCCCGAAGGGTCAACCGCAATCCCCATTTCCGACTGCTTATCGTTGAGGCCCACGCCGCCTTCGCGCTCGCAGTCTTCGTCTTCGGACAGACAGCCACTGCCGCCATCGATTCCGGGGCCTCCACCCTTGCCTCCTCGGAGTGGCGCGTGGCTAGACAAATAGGCCATTCGGCCTCCCGCTGACATGTCGTTCACATTGTATGGATATTGGCTCGCAGCGTTACTGTCTTTCCCCATTCTCTCCGCATAAGACTGCGGGATAGGTTGCTGCGCTGCAGCCGGTGCCCCCTGCGAAAGGAGAAACGATTGAGCCTTAACCGGCAGCTTGGTTAAAATGTCTTGGCGTTTAGAACTTTCCGAGCGATTTCCAACATTCCGTGTGGCGTGGCTTGTTTGAATAAGGGCCAAAGGGAAAAGTATTGCCAATGTTGCGATCAGTATCCAGGCATTTCTTCGAGTCATGATTTGTATCTCCAGAATTCAATTGTGCGAGCTTCGCCCAGAGGTAAACGACTAAGTGTCTCTTTCGAGCCAAGACACATCAGCCACCAAGACCTGGGATATTAGGCATCAAGGAAAGAAAAGATTTTCGTCAAAGGGTTTTATGGAGATTTAAAGGGGAGCGAAAAGACATGGAACCCAAAGCTTCAACACTTTCTCGTTTACAGCGTGGAAGCACTGTAGCCCGAGCCGCACTTAATCGTCAAGATAGTGGATGTCGAAACATCTGGGACTTTGCCGGTCTTCTAAACCAACGCGCCACAGCTGACTTGTCATCACAGCTATGAGGGGAAACCTATAATTGATGATAAAGAAAACTGCTATTGGGCTAATTGTTATGCTTGGCTTACCGTTCTTGGTTACGGCGGAGCTCCATTCTTTACAGCCAAACACGACCCCAACAGCGCACACCAAGGGATTGTTCGGGAAAAACCACGCGGCCAAGTCGAGACGTCACAGGCGCAGAAGGCTCCCACATGTCTCAACTGATCCGAGCAAATCAAAAAGCAGTCCTTCGAGCGCATCTTCCGCTGACATTCAACCGGCGATACAGGATGATGTTCCGCGGCAGAGAGTGCCTAACCCCACACCCACGCCAAACATGGAACCGCAATTTCCAAAGGCGTATAAGATTTATCCTAACAAGCGCCCATGAAGACCAGACTCAGGCCGGGCGCAGGCAGTGCAGCTAGCGCGTGTCCCGGCGCCTATCACACTCACGTGCCCGAACAACTCGAGCACGCGTGATTTTGCAAGTCGTTCCGTTCTTAACGGAAACGGTTGCGATACTCGCCCGAGAC
>JANLYZ010000411.1:0-4767 GCA_031365905.1 Chloracidobacterium sp.
CGGATTTATGAGCAAGGAGATGACGGAGAAGTATGGCTACAGAATTGAAGTGACCGCCTCCAAAGACAAGTTTGAAGTTACGGCCGTTCCGCTGGAGTATGGCCGCACCGGCAAGCTCTCGTTCTTCATCGACGAGAGCCAGGTGCTGCGCGGCGGCGATCATGCCGGCGGCGCGGCAACGCTTTCGGATCCGCCAATCGATTAGACTGCTTGACACCTTACCCATGTTCTACCTTGCCGGTATTTATCCGAGTAAGCTACTATCAGCCATCGCTTCTTTCTGGAGTGCCAGGCATTTCACGATTTCTTGATCGCCAGGCATTTCACGGTCACTACTTCTCCCCCTAACGAGCAAATCTCGAGGACAACCCTGCAATGAACAAGTTTACCAGATGGATTTTTCTTTCTACCCTGATCGTCGCCGCTCTTTTGATTGGCTGGAGCGTTACTCCACCAGCAACAAGTCAAAGCTCAACGGAGAACACTAAAGTTCAACCAAACGGAAAAGTGAAACAGACTCGGGCGCCAAACGTTGCGGTCGACAAATGGGCTAAGCGTACGCTCGATTTACTTGATTTGGGAAAATCTGAAGAGAAGTCGTTATTTGTTAGTGACGACAGTCAGGACCTGGCAGGGGACGAAGACCCGGATCTGCCACCCTGGATGGCAGGCAGGATTGATAAAGCTGAATACCTGCGCCTGCGCGCTGATTATATAGACATGAAGCGCGGCCGGCCTTACGACCTGCCATACGACCCACGCGAAAAAGCCATCAACAAGATGGACCAACAAGAGGCGGCGCAGCGACTGCAAATGAAAAGTATGGGAGTGCCCCTTGTCGCATGGACAGCGCTTGGGCCCCATCCGATTCCGAACGGGCAGACCAGCGATGTGTCAGTGCCGGTCAGCGGGCGCACCATCGCTATCGCCGTTCATCCGACAGACCCCAACACCCTTTATGTCGGGACGGCGCAAGGCGGACTCTATAAATCCACGGACGGCGGCGACACATGGACTGCACTCTTCGAGAATCAGTTGGAATCAATGGCCGTCGGGTCCATCACGATTGATCCGACCGACAGCAGCATTGTCTATGTCGGAACGGGTGAGAATGGTTTCTCGGGTGACAGTTTCGCCGGAAAAGGGATGTACATCATCCGCAATGCCAACACTAGCCCGACGTTGAACGGCCCGTTCCGTCTGAACAGCGCCAGCACGGATGTGCTCTCCAACCGCGCCATCGGTCGGATTGTGGTCAATGCGTCGAACAACAACACCATCTTCGTGTGTACGACATCAGGCGTCGGCGGTAATCCGGGTCAAGCTCCTCCGGGCACCCTCCCGGCGCGCGGCATCTATCGCTCGACCAACGCGCAATCGGCCACCCCGACCTTTGAGCAGGTGGCAATTACCGGCACAGGGGGAGTAGATCGCAACGTCGTTGATTTGGCGATAGATCCCAACAATCCGAACTTGTTGATCGCGACGGTCGTCGGCGCATCCGCTGACGGCGGTATCTTTCGCTCAGCCGACGCGCTCAGTGCGACGCCCACCTTTACGCGGACGCGCACCCTGCCCGACGGCGCGACGAATGGACGCGGAGAGTTGTATTTAGTCCCCGGCAACCCAAATCCTACGGTCTATGCGGCTGTCGGCGAGACCTCCACGATTGCGCTCGGCGGCCCGGCCAACTGCGCCACGACGCGTTCCGGCTATGTGACGAAATCGGTTGACGGTGGCCTGACGTGGTCAACGCCACTCACCGGCTCGACCGGCTTCTGCGGCGGCCAGTGCTTCTACGACATGGCTATCGCTGTGACGCCTGATAACCAGACCATCCACCTCGGCGGCGCAGCGCGCGGCGGCGCCGCCACGTGCCTCATTGACGTGATGAAGCGCTCGACCAACGGCGGCACGAGTTTCGCGCGCAATGACAGCACGCTGCACGCAGACGAGCATGCGCTTGCCATCGCCCCGTCCAATCAGAGTGTGGTTTACACGAGCAGCGACGGCGGCATCTGGCGCTCAAGCGATAACGGCACGACGTGGGTCAGCAAAAACACCATGACCTTCAGTGCCACGCAGTTCCAGAACATCGCGCTGCATCCCTTTGATAGAAATTTCATGATTGGCGGGACGCAGGACAACGGCACCGAATTCCTGTTTCCTGACGGGACGACGTGGACCAACGCCCGCGGCGGCGATGGCGGCTACTGTGTGATTGACCGCAACGCCTTCGATACAACCACCGTCAAGATGTATCACACCTTCTTCAATCAGAGTAACTCGCAGATCGGCTACGACCGGGCTGATGACACCGGCTTTGCATGGACCTTCAGAGGGTGCTCTGGAACAACCAGCAATAACGGGTTTACCTGCGGCGATACGGTGCTGTTCTATGCGCCCATGGAGCAGGGGCCGGGCAATCCCAATACGCTTTACTTCGGGACGGATCGGCTGTACCGCTCAGTCAATAGCGGCGACACGATGACGCTCGTCAGCCAAGCGCCGCTTGTCGCCGGCATTGCGACTACTACTATCGGCATCTCGCCGCAGGATGACAACGTACGAATCGTCGGCTTGAGAAACGGCCAGGTATTCGCGACGACAACCGGCTCTTCGACACTGACAGACGTGACGGGCGTGAATTTTCCGCCACCCAATCCGAACGACGCGGCCGGTCGTAAAGCGATCGGCAAAGCAGTGATTGACCCGAACAACCACTTTACTGCTTACGTCACCTTCACTATTTACGGAGCGCCGCTCGGCCAGCAGATCTTCAAAACCACGAATCTTGATAACGCGACGCCGACATGGGTGCCAGCCAGTAACGGCATCCCGCAAGTGCCGGTCAGCGCATTAGCAATTGACCCGCAGAACTCGAACATTCTCTACGCTGGAACCGACATCGGCGTCTATCAATCAACCGACGGCGGCGCCAACTGGGCACCGTATGGCACGGGCCTGCCGCGCGTCGCCGTCTTCGACGCAGAGATCAACAACGTCCATCGTATCCTGCGCATTGCGACCCACGGTCGCGGCATCTATGAGATTGATATTCCTGGCGCGAAGCTGCCGGTCCTGCGCGCCGGCGGCAATGGCACTAGTGGTCCGGGCGGGGCGGCTTCGATAGTCTTTGAGACCTGTGCCAATGGTGCGGTTGATCCAAACGAGACTGTCAGGATTAGCTATGCCATTAAGAATATCGGAGGCGGACCCACGACGAACCTGGTCGCAACGCTGCAGCCAACCGGAGGAGTTACATCTCCAGGTGCTCCGAAGAACTATGGCGCGATTCCAGCGGGCGCGACTGTCTCCAAAGAATTTCATTTCACCGCCGCCGGTAATTGCGGCGACACAATAACCCTAACCTTCCAGTTGCAGGATGGGGCAACCAACTACGGCAACCTTACCGTGACATACATATTGGGCGCTGTGGTAAATGGGGCTCCCGCATTTACACAAAACTTCGATGGTGTTGTCGCGCCGGCATTGCCCGCCGGCTGGACGACAGCCCAAACAGGTTCCGCGCCGCTGTGGGTCACCACCACGTCCTTCAGCGATACGGCGCCAAACTCGGCGGCCACCGACGGCACCGCGACTCCCGGCGATAACAGCCTGACTACACCGGTGATTGCAATACCAACGGCGCCGGGCACCGGCCTCAATCCAGGGGTTCAACTCAACTTCAGGAATTACTACAACACTGAGGGCGGATTCGACGGCGGCGTGCTGGAGATCAGTATTAACGGCGGCGCCTTCGCGGATATTATTACGGCCGGCGGAAGCTTCATCTCCGGAGGCTATAACACAACGATCGGAGCCACCGACAATGTTCTGACCGGACGGCCGGCTTGGTCGGGAAACTCAAATGGATTCATCACGACCACGGTCATTTTGCCGGCGACTTCTTACGGCCAAAACGCGCAATTGCGTTGGCGGACGGGGTATGACACGGGAACAACCCCGGCAGGCGGTGGCATGCGTGTAGACACGATCTCTATCTACACGTCGACACGAGTCTGCTGCACGGTGCCAACCGCCGCGCCAGCCAGCATCAGCGGCCGCATAACAACCCTCGACGGCGCGCCGTTGGCGGGCGTCATGATGAACTTGAGCGGCGCTAGATCCGCGCGGGCCATCACTGACAGCTACGGTGATTACCATTTCACCAACATCGATACTGGCAACTTTTACACCGTGACGCCGGCACTTACGAATTACCACTTCGGTCCCGAGAGTCGGTCATTTTCGCTGCTCGCGAATATGACGGACGCAGTCTTTAATGCAACTCGTGATGCGGTTGGAAGCGGCAATGCGATTGATTCCGCCGGGTTCTTCGTCAGACAACAGTATCTCGATTTCCTGGGGCGCGAGCCTGACGAAAGCGGCTTTAACTTCTGGAGCGATCAAATACTGTCGTGCGGCTCTGATGCCGGCTGCATTGAGCGGCGAACGATCAATGTTTCCGCGGCCTACTTCCTGTCGATCGAGTTTCAGCAAACAGGCGGACTGGTTGACGGACTCTATCGCGCCAGCTATGGACGTCGTCCACTGTTCGCGGAGTTCGTGCCTGACACGAGCACAGTGGCGCGCAACGTAGTGGTCGGCCGCGCTGATTGGGCGCAAACGCTCGAGGCAAACAAACAAGCGTTTGTGGATGCCTGGGTGCAGCGAGCTGATTTCCGCGCTGCCTATGACGGTCTGACAAACGCGGGCTACGTAGACGCGTTGCTTAGCCACACCGGAGTTGACCTCAGCCGAAGC
>JANLYZ010000458.1:0-19696 GCA_031365905.1 Chloracidobacterium sp.
ACCGATCACACGCGCGAGTACGCGCCCCTCCTCGTCTACGGAAAAACCGCGCGCCCGGGAGTTAACCTCGGTACGCGCGGTTCGCTTGCAGACATCGGACAAACAGTGGCAGAGAATTTTGGTTTGAAGTTGACTGCGGGCAAGAGCTTTCTATCGCAGGTGAAGCTTTAGCCGCGGATTCACGCGAATAAAGGCGGATTAGCAGACCGAAGGCGGATGGCAAGGGCTAACGCCTGTCTCACCAGGCTTTTTCAGATTCGTGTGATCCGCGATAATCCGCGGCTACTTCGAATGCTTCGCTGAGAGGCTACTGTAGATGAGCGTTAGCCACGTATCAGTCTTGATGAAGCCGCTGCCCCACGACTTCCATTCTTCCGGCAATCCTTCAGCCTTTATCTGATCCAGAGTCTTACCCGCCGCCATCCGCTTGCGCACGATGTCCGTCGTCTCCACCAACATTCGGTGAAAAGCCTTCAGGCCGTCAACATCGGAAAGCGGGCCGTGGCCGGGGATAATCTTCACGCCCGAGGGCAGCTTGCTGATAATGTCGCCGACGTTTTTCGTCATTCCTTCCACGTCGCCGCCCGCTTCGAGATCGACTACCGGAAACCTGCCGGCAAACATGTCGTCGCCCATGTGCACAACATTCGAGCCGGTAAAGAAGATGACGCTGTCGCCGTCAGTGTGGCCGTGCGGGAAGTGTATGACCTTGATCTCTTCGCCGTTGAAGAAGACAGAAACCGCGTTGTCAAACGTGATTACCGGCAAGCCTTCTTTCGCCATCGGCGGCGTGGTGCGGTTGAAGAACTTCGACTTCTGTTCTTCAGAAAGCCGCTTGCGCACGTTGGTCTGCGCGATTATCGGAGCGTCAGGACCAAAGACAGTATTGCTGCCCGTGTGATCGCCGTGATAGTGAGTGTTCAAAACGAATTTCAGTTTACCGTCGCCGAGCGTTTTCAAGGCGGCCTTGATCTTGTCTGCGAGCGGGGCAAACTCATCGTCAACGATCAGGATTCCATCCGGGCCGACGGACACGCCGATGTTGCCGCCCGCGCCTTCGAGCATGTAAACGTTGCCGGCGACTTTGGTGATTTTGATTTCGACTTTGGAAAAGTCCTGCGCGTTCGCAGTCGTTGTCACTAGACAGAAGAGCAACGTCGCAAAAATAGAAAGATGTTTCCTCATTAGAACCCCTCGCACTTAACGTTGATTCTCTGTGCAATCTTTGTGTTCTCTGTGCCTCTGTGGTTGACAACGTGAAAATGTCCACCGCAAAGACACAAAGGACACTGAGGCTGCACAGAGGAAGAATTCGTTCATCCTTGTTCCGGGTTTTTCAGCACGGCGATGAACGGGAGGTTGCGATAGCGTTCGGCGTAATCGAGGCCGTAGCCGACGACGAAGGCATCGGGAATCTGAAATCCCAGGTAGTCGATCTTCACGTCCTTCTCGCGCCGCTCAAACTTGTCCAACAGCGCTGCGAGTTTCACGCTCGCGGCGCCGCGCGACTCGAGGTTTGCCAGCAGGTAAGAAAGAGTCAGGCCGGTGTCGACGATGTCTTCCACCACCAGAATGTGACGACCCTCGATCGGCACATCCAGATCTTTCATGATGCGAACTTCGCCAGAGGTGCGCGTCGACGAGCCATAACTGGAGATCGCCATAAACTCTATGCCTAAACGCGTGTCGATAGAGCGCAGCAGATCGCTTAGAAAAAAGCACGCGCCTTTCAGCACGCCTATGAGCAGCGGGTTAAGGCCCGCATACTCGCGCGTGATCTCGGCGCCAAGTTCCTTGATGCGTGTTTGAATTTGCTCCTGCGACAGCAGGACTTCAAGATTTGGATTGCTAAACTCTGATGGTATCTGCGCGGATGAAGTAGCCAAGTTAATCGTCTCCTCGGATGAGTTGCTTATGATTGCGACCTTTGGAAGCAAACACTGTTGCGAATCTACCTGATGGTGCGACATACTATTGAAGCTCTCCGTGCCGCGTCAATCGCGTCCTGAAAATTGGACTGTTATATTTTCGCTTCTTCAAGAGGAATCCATAGTCGTGTCAAGAGTCAAACTCGCGCGTCTTAATTGGGCGCTATTGCTTTGCTTGTTTGCGGGCGGAGCGCAAGCCGCATTTGGGCAAGCGACCGCGCGGCCCGCGCCCGCCGCAACTCCAGCCGACATTCACCCCAGCGCCAGTGAAACCCAGGTCGACTCCACCATTCCCGGCGATGCCGCAGTTGAAAAAATGCTGACAGTTTACGCTGCCAGGGTGCGCGCCTTGGACGAAGTAATCGGCAAACTGAAAGGCGATCTGAAGAAGGGCGGTATTGGCGCCGGCTCGTTGGGTAATTTTGTCACCGATGGCATCCGCGATGTGGCTAGCCGAAAGCTTGGCAAGCCGATTGTGCTCGCCGTGACCAATGGGGGCGGGTTGCGCAAGAACATTCCCGAAGGCGAACTGCGCGTGCGCGATATTTTCGAACTCATGCCTTTCGAAAATGCGCTGGTCGCTTTCGATTTGACGGGCGCGCAAGTGTTGGATCTCCTGCGCGTGGCGGTGTCGCATCGCGATGCACAGTCGGGCGCGCGCATCAAGTATCGAACCGGCAGCAATAAACAACCCGAAATGGAAAGTGCGCGCTTTTTGCTGGACGGGGTGGAGACGGAAATCGATCCGGCCGCCACTTACACCGTGATTAGTATCGACTACTTGTGGAAGCGTCGCTCGACCACCCCCTCTGAAACTGAAGGCAACTATTCCGTTCTCGGCGAGTCAAAAAACATCAAGCCGTTGGGACTAACCATTCGTGATGCCCTCATCAATTATGTGAAAGCTGAGACTGCCGCCGGGCGCGATATCAAAGCGACCCTCGACGGTCGTTTCGTTTTTGATCGGGCGACATCGGGCGGAGCGGAGGAACCGAAACCATGATCACGCGGCGAAAGTTTCTCAAAGCTTCATTGGCCGGCGGCGCAGTTGTCATGTCCGCGCCATCTCTACTGACGACATCGACGTGGTCTGCGATGAGTGCACCGCTCTTGAATGTAGGGCCCGGCGAAAAGCTGATCACGATTCTGCACACCAACGACACCCATTCACAGATCGACCCTTTGCCGGCGAACGATCGGCAGTATCCAGACAAAGGCGGGGTCGCGCGGCGCGCAACTTTGGTCAAGCGCGTGCGCAAGGAAAATCCCAACACGTTATTGATCGATGCGGGCGACGTTTTTCAGGGCACGCCTTACTTCAATTTCTACAAAGGCGAGGTGGAATACAAGTCGATGTCGTTAATTGGTTACGATGTCGGCACGCTGGGCAATCATGATTTTGATAACGGCGTGGCCGGTTTGGCAAAGGCGATGAAGTTTGCCAAGTTCGATTTTGTGTCGAGCAACTACGACGTGCGCGGCACCGCGATCGAGAGCCGCGTTAAGCCTTACGTCGTGCGGGTGATTGGTGGCGTACGCGTCGGACTCTTCGGCTTGGGAATCAGCCCGGACAATTTGATTACGCCGGAAAACTTCAAAGGTGTGAAGTATAACGATCCGGTGAAGGCGGCGCGGGATGTGGTAAAAATTCTGCGCGAGCGGGAGCGTTGCACGCTCGTCGTCGGCATGTCGCATCTTGGTTACTATCCCAACCCGCGGGAAGGTGAACTAGGCGACACACAGGTCGCTTCACAAGTGGACGGGATCGACTTCATCGCCAGCGGCCACACGCACACGTTCATGAAGCAGCCGGTGCTGACGAAAACGCCTTCGGGCGGCAACACGCTAATCTTTCAAGTTGGCAAGAGCGGCATCTTTGTGGGCCGAGTTGATCTGAAAATACGCGAGGGGAAAGTAGTGGCGTCAGCGGGACAATTGCTGGATTTGCGCGATGAGACGCTGGGGTGAAAAAACAGTGTGCAGTGTGCAGTGGGCAGTGAGCAGAAACCCCTGACGACACTTGCCCGCTTTCGTAAGAATGCGATTTTGAGACTGCACACTGCCCACTGATTAATCTATGCCTGACAATACAACACGCGATCGCATAAGAGCGCTGGTTCGTGAGGTGCTCGACAAGTCGGCCCCGGCGGAGATGTCTGGTCGTCCTGATGCTCCTGCAACTTCGAGTCGCTTCGTCGATACGCTTCCCAAAAACGCGAACACCTCTCCTGAGACAAACGCAATCCGCGACGAGTCCTCAAAGAGTGTCATCACCGAGGACGACGTTCGCGAACTAGCTGCCGGAGCAACGCTGCGCATTGCTGAAGGCGCGCGCTTAACGCCGCTGGCCGCTGACATCGTAAGCGAGAAAAAGATCGAGCTGGTTCGTCGTGTGCCCCGCCGCGGTTCAAAGACTTCCCGCTTGATAGCGGTTGGCGCCGACCACGGCGGCTTCAGGATGAAAGAGGAACTCAAGACTCTTCTGAGCGAGCTCGGGCATCAGGTCCACGACTTTGGAACGAATTCGGAAGAGCCGGTTGACTATCCTGATCTCGCTTACGCTGTTGCTCGCAGCGTCTCCGAGGGCACGTCGGATTTGGGGATTGTCATCGACGGCGCCGGTGTTGGCAGCGCGATGACGGCGAACAAGGTTCCGGGCGTGCGCGCGGCTGCATGTTACTCCGTCGCCGTCGCTCGCAACTCGCGCGAACATAATGGCGCGAACGTTCTCAGTTTAGGAAGCAAAACGATCACCAGCGCGGAGATGCGCGAGATTGTACAGGCATGGCTCGGCACTGAACTGACGGAGGAGCGACACCGGAAACGAGTTTCCAAGATCGACGTTATTGGACGTCAGTTTTCCAGATGATTGACAACGCGAACCTTGAACGGAATTCACTGAGTCCGCGGGACTGATTACTTCTTATTGTGCAAAGCACCGCGAAATGAACGCCATCCAGCCATCCGGCATCACTTCCTAATCCATCCTCGTGTTAGAATCATCTCGTGAAAAAAACCATACTACTTTCAACCCTTCTTTTCTTTAGCTTCATTACAGTCCTGGCCCAGCAGCCTGCCGTCGTTCAACCCGAGTCGGGCACGTGGATTAATGTTGCGCCTGCCAATGCGGGCTTTACGATACTGATGCCGGGCAAGGCGACTGAGGCAGCGCAGCCTCTGGAGGGCCACCCAGACCTGTCAAACCATCTGTTGACCCTCGAGACGGAGCTCGGCGGCTACGTGGTTTCTTACCTGGAGTTTCCTGCTGACGTGACCGATCCAGACAGGATCAAGTTGATGCTCGATCGCGGTCGCGAAGGGGGCATCGCCAGCAGTGGCGGCGAGTTGGTTAGCGAAACTGAAATCAAACTAGGTGGCTACTTCGGCAGAGAATGGAGCATGAAGCTTTCTGGCGGAATGACGGCCATCGCGCGCGCGTATTGGGTCAGGCGCCGGCTTTTCCAGACAGTTTTTGTTAAGAGCCCGAAAGCCAGCGACTCAGCCGAGACGATTCGCATGCGCCAGCAAGCCGAAACGAAGTTTCTCAACTCCTTTACCTTGAGCGACGAGAGCAAACAGGGCGGTTCGCAGTAACTGCATCGAGCGATGGCTTACAACTATTCATCCAACGGCGATTTCGAACGACTGGTCGAACAGATCACCGATGTGATCTATTCACGACTGAATGGCGACGGCGACGGCGATCAAGCGAAGATGTGCGGCTGCACCTCGGAATGCTTTAATCGTTGTCCCGAACGCATGCATCGTATCGTTGACGCCGGTGCAGCGCGCATTGGTTTGGCGTTGGGTGAAGCATCATCCGCGAAAGACTGGGCCAGCCTGATTGATCACACTTTGTTGAAACCGGAAGCGACTGACGAAGACATCAGGAAGTTGTGTGAAGAAGCGGCGCGCTATCAGTTTGCCTCCGTCTGTGTGAATCCAACCTGGGTGCGCGCCGCCGCTTGTAACCTTCAAGGTTCGGGCGTTCCTGTTTGCACCGTGATTGGGTTTCCACTAGGTGCGACGCTTTCGGACGTGAAAGCTTACGAAGCGCGCCGGGCAATTCTTGATGGCGCACGCGAAGTCGACATGGTGATCAATGTTGGTGCGCTCAAGAGCGGCGACGATTGCCTGGTCGAACACGACATTCATGTGGTGGCCGAAGTCGCCCACGAATACAACGCGCTTTGCAAAGTAATTATTGAAACTGCCTTACTGAACGACGATGAAAAAGTGCGCGCTTGCCTGGCGGCTAAGAATGCCGGCGCAGACTTCGTAAAGACCTCAACAGGCTTTTCCAAGGGCGGCGCCACCGTCGCCGATATCGGATTGATGCGACGCACTGTCGGTGCGGATCTTGGCGTCAAAGCGTCCGGCGGTGTTAAAGGTCTTGAAGACGCACGCGCTATGGTTGAAGCCGGCGCCACGCGCATCGGCGCCAGCGTCGGCGTGAAAATCGCGCAGGAAGCTGCCGGGCAAAAGAGCAGTGCGGGCGCCCCGGCCGCGTATTGATCAATCCTTGTTCGTGATTCAGCCTTGAAACCCTAACGCCTTTCCGACTATCCTCGATTCAGCTTTCCGAATCCAAAGATAACGTAAACAAATGCCTACGAAGCATAATGTGCTCGCAGTAATTCTTGGTGGCGGTGCGGGAAAGCGCCTCTTCCCGCTAACGCAACAACGCTCAAAACCAGCCGTGCCGCTCGGCGGCAAGTACCGTCTGGTCGATATCGCGATCTCAAACTGCATCAACTCCGACGTCTTCAAGATGTTTGTGCTGACGCAATACAACTCGGCTTCGCTGAATCGTCACCTGGCCCAGACCTATCGCTTTTCCCAGTTCTCCAACGGCTTCGTCGAAGTAATGGCAGCGGAACAGACGCCGGAGAGTCCACACTGGTTTCAGGGGACTGCGGATGCGGTGCGTCAGATTTTGCCGCACATTAGCGATTGGGGCATCGATACCTTGCTGATACTTTCCGGCGATCATCTCTATCGCATGGACTATAAGTTGTTTCTTCAGCGCCACTACGACAGCAATGCCGACGTGACAGTCTCGGTTACCCCCTGCGATGAAGCAGCGGCGACCGACTTTGGTTTATTGAAAACTGACGAGAGTAGTCGCATCGTCGAGTTCAAAGAAAAACCCAAAGGCGATGAACTGCAATCGATGCGCGTTGACACGGCCAGGTTGGGTCTTAGTGAAGCCGAAGCCGTGGCGCGTCCATTTCTAGCGTCAATGGGCATTTACGTTTTCAAATATGATCGATTGGAACAACTGCTCGCCGCAGATCCGAATGCAGTCGACTTTGGAAAAGAAATTATTCCCTCTGCGATAAAGAGCGGCCATGTCGAAGGCTACTTGTTTGACGGCTATTGGGAAGACATCGGAACGATCAGCGCTTTCTATCGCGCGAATCTTGATCTCACTTCGAAGATTCCAAAGTTCAATTTGTTTGACGCGGAAGCGCCGGTCTTCACGCGCGCCCGTTACTTGCCGCCCTCGAAGATTGAGGAGTCGCAGATCGTTGAGTCGATCCTGAGTGATGGCTGCATTGTCATCGGGGCGTCAATCACAAATTCTGTAGTTGGTTTACGAAGTAGAATTTCAAAAGGCGTTAAGATCGACTCCTCGTTTCTGATGGGCGCGGATTACTACCAGACGATTGAAGAGATGCGTGACGATGTTGTTGCAAATAAACCGCGCGTAGGAATAGGGGAGGGAACTGTTATCAATCGCGCCATCATTGACAAGAACGCGCGCATCGGCAGCAATGTTCGGCTTGTCAATGAGACTGGAGTTGTTGATGCTGACGCTGACGACGGTTCCTATTACATCCGTGATGGGATTATTATTGTTCCCAAGAATGCTTTGGTGAAAGACGGGATGGTGGTTTAGTCTCGAGTGTAGCGCAAACTGTTAGTTTGCGTCGCATGTGGGCAATTCAATTTTTCGAGAGCGATCCGCAAACTAACAATTGCGTTACGAGAGCAATGGCGATTGGCTGGGGCAAATCTTACGAGGAGCAGATGGAAGAGGCGAGCCAGCGCGCTTCGGTTGAACGATCTCCGCGGCTGGACTTTCAGGAACGAGCCCGCTTGCAGCGGCTGGAGTCTCTGAAACTGAACCGGTCTCGCGTTGAGGAGCAGTTGAGCAAGGCGGTGCACCCGGCTCACCGCGAAATGCTCATGAAGGCGCTCCAGGCTATTGAGGACGAAGCTGACCAAATCTCGCAAACCCCCACGGCGCCGACTGGAGAATCCTAGAGTTACTAATCCCCATCCGCCCCGCTTCTCCCCTAATGTATAACCTTAACTCTGAAGTCGTGGTCGCCCCGCCAGCGAGTTTTAAATCTTATGCCTGACAAGCCTGATAAGGAAGCCACTCGAGACTATCATCCGGCGCGCGTGGAACGCTCCGGTCAGTCACGCTCAGCTCGAAAAATATCGACGAAGCGGTTAGTGCTCCCGAAAGACGAGCTCAACCTTGAGGTAAAACTTCAAGGCAAAGTCGTGAAGCTTACAAATCTCGCGAAGCCGTTCTGGCCGAAGTTAGGTATAACGAAGCGCGAACTGATCCAGTATTACGCCGACGTCGCGCCTTATCTCCTCCCGCATCTGACTGACCGCGCGATGGTGATGAAGCGCTATCCCAATGGCGCCGCCGGCGATTTCTTCTTCATGAAACGCGCTCCCTCGCCGCGCCCCGAATGGATCGAGCTTTGTCATATTCAACATTCGTCCGGTAATGTGATCGACTTCCCAATGATTCAGGATCTCGCTTCGCTGCTCTGGGTAGTGAATCTCGGTTGCATCGATCTTAACCAATGGTATGCGCGTTGTGACGACGTCGATCGCCCTGATTATTTGCACTTTGATCTCGACCCGGTTCCCAATGCTTCCTTCGAGAAGGTGAGGGAAACGGCGTTATTACTGCGACAGGGATTGGAGTCGTTGAAGATGCCCTGTTACGCAAAAACCACGGGCTCGAAGGGGATTCATGTCTACGTCCCAATCGAACGGGGACCGACCCAAAAACAGGTGTGGGGTTTTGCGAAAGAGTTTTCGCATGCGCTCGCTGCGCAGGCGCCGAAACTAATCACCGCGATCTATACCGTTTCGAAAAGGCCGAAGGGAACAGTGTTGGTGGACTATAACCAAAACGCCTGGGGACGGACACTGGCGTCGATCTACTCAGTGCGGCCACGACCCACCGCAACGGTATCAACGCCGGTGGAATGGTCGGAGGTTGAGCGCGGCGTGACCATCGAAGATTTTCGAATGGACAACGTGCCGGCGCGACTGGGTAAGCTCGGAGATTTGTGGAAGCCTCTGCTCGCAAAGCGCGGCCGCTTCAAACTTGAAGCTTACCTTTAACGCGAGCTGTCGGTCACCTGTCCTGGGCTTGCAGATCGCGGGGCTGAAAAACTGACGTAAAGCCTCAAGGGTCGGCGAGCAGACAGTTAAGAGAAGACGTTAAGCAGAGCGGATCCGACTATGCCGAATCTCCAGTCTCAGAGGCTCAGGTGAATTTTGAGGTGAAACGCGGATGGACGCCGATTTTCGAAACGCTGTCTGGACAATCGGCCACTCGACTCGGTCGGCTGCCGAGTTCAACCAAGTCTTGGTTGCGCATCAGATCACGGCTCTGGTTGACGTGCGAAGTTTTCCCGGCTCGCGTCGCTATCCGCACTTCAATAAACCCGAACTCGATCGCAACCTTGGCGCTGCCGGAATCCAATATCTGCACAGTCCTCAATTAGGCGGACGACGCCGGCCCACTTCCGATTCCAAGAATGCTGCCTGGACGAACCCTTCGTTTCGAGCCTATGCCGATCACATGGATAGCCAGGAATTCAAACAAGGTACGGAAGATTTGATGGATTGCGCGAGAACGAAGCGGACAGCGATAATGTGTGCGGAAGCTTTATGGTGGCGCTGTCACCGCAGTTTGATTTCGGATTTTCTGAAGTCGAATGGCGTAGAAGTCATTCACATTTTCGATCTTAAGAAGACTGAAGTTCACCCTTACACTCCGGCGGCGCGAATTCTTGATGGGCGCCTATCTTACAAGGGTTTATTGCCTTGACGCCCCTTTTGAAGAGGGGTCATAGCACCTTAGAGTTCAGGCGGTTTTGGCGATAAGGGCCAACCTCAGGGTGAACTCCGAACCGTTTGAGCTTTGGCGTAGTTCAACTAAAACACTAGCTTCCCGTGCTGTGCCAGACCTTCTTCTTGCTCCCTTGCTTGCGCCGCTTGACGCCGGTGCGGCGCGGGACCTTTTTTGGATCTCCGGTGGCAGCTTTCTTGATATCACCGCCTTCGTCTTCAGCAATTTCCGCTAGCGTTCGACGAGTAAGAATTGACGCCGGAGCTAACTCAGTAACATCTTCCGTGGTTGTGTAGTAATCGCGATGTTTGATGAGCAGCCACTGCCGATCTCTTGTCCGAACCAAGACCCAGGAGCCTTTAAGCTTCTTCCCGTCAAGGGAAAACTTTAACTCACCTTTACGAATTGCCGCGCTTACGTCGTCGGTCTCCTCGGGTTCGTAGGTTCCGAAGTCCCAGACCATCACGGTTCCGCCGCCGTATTCTCCTTCAGGAATAACACCCTCGAAATCGGCGTAGTCCACTGGATGATCCTCGACCTGCATTGCGAGTCGTCTGACAGTCGGGTCAAGTGACGGCCCTTTGGGAACCGCCCACGACTTCAAGACCCCATCAGCCTCGAGTCGAAAATCGTAATGAAGGGCGCTGGCGCGATGTTTCTGAATAACAAAGATCCGGCCACTCTTTGTTCGCTTCTTTTTCGGCCCCGGCTCGGGTGTCTTATTGAAGCGACGTTTCTTCTTGTATTCGGTTAGGGAAGCCATCGGGGTTAATGGAAGCTTGATGTGATTCCTTAACTATCGCGAAAAGATTGCGTTTTAGTGGGCGTGTGCGACCGCTGCTTCAGCGGCGCCTTGCTGGGGTTCATCCGGAAACATTTCAGTTTGTATCGGATCCAAACCCAGCACTTCTCGGACGCGGCCGAAGCTGCGGCGGTGTATAGGGACAGCGCCGAGTTCCTTGAGCGCGCGACAGTGTTCAGGTGTTGGGTAACCTTTGTGCGCGGCAAAACCGTAACCCTGATAGAGAGTGTCCATCTCGAGCATGTGCGCGTCGCGCGTGGTCTTAGCAATTATCGAGGCGGCAGCGATGCTCGCGGAAAGTGCATCTCCGCGGATGATGCCGCGCTGCGGCGCGGGGCATCGGGGAATCTTTCGGGCATCCACCAGGACAAAGTCAGGAATGCACGTCAGTCCATTCACCGCACGTTGCATCGCCAGCAAGCCCGCATGGTAAATGTTTATCTTGTCGATCTCTTCAACTTCAGCAAACCCGAAAGACCAGCACACCGCATCTTGTTTGATCTTGGCCGCAAGTTGTTCACGCGTTTCATGGTGGAGGATTTTCTTCGAGTCATCGAGGCCTCGCAGCTTGTAATTCCTGGGTAGAATCACGGCTCCCGCTACCACCGGCCCGGCAAGCGGCGCCATTCCCGCTTCATCAACGCCGGCCACAAATGAAAAACCCTGTGCCCACAACTCGATCTCAAACCGCAGCAAAGTATGGAGACGTTGACCTTCTGAACGATTGCTGCGATAGCGCGTGCGGATTCTTTTGGCGAGTTGCTGCGCCCCTGCACGCGTGTCCACCTCCAGTGCTTCAAGCAAACCCTTAGGTACGGCGCGGCTGCGCTCAAGAAATGATTCTCGCAGCTCCGGAATAGATCGGCGCAGTAAGTCTTCGACTGAAGGCATGTTGGTGATGAGCCTTTACGTTAAGTAAGTTTTGAATCCACGTGGCCGTAACGAAGTGTTATTCTAAAACGAAATGTTCCGACTCGGCGACTTATTAAGAAAAAAACATCAACCGCGTCTCAAAATAAAAGTTGACCGCTAATAAACTGACACGAACGCAGTTTCGCCTACTGGGATTTCTACCGCTGGCATTTTTCTGCGCGCAGGCACTTCATTACTGGCAGATCAACCAACTGGGACACATGCTCTGGATGTGTAACATCGGAAATCTCTTACTCGCACTGGGACTCTTTTTCGAACAGGCTCTATTGATCCGCGTTGCGGTGATCTGGACGATACCCGGGGTGGCGGTTTGGTTCGCGTATGTTGTGCCAACCTGGGGAACACTTCTGACCGGCAAGTTTAGTTACACCGAACTCTTTGGAGTGGTGTCGTCTACGCTCGCACACATCGGCGGGTTTTGCGTTGGGATCGGGGTGATCCGAAGGGTCAAAATAGATAACTGGGCCTGGTCATATGCTTTGCTCTGGTACTTCATCGTGCAATTGTTGTCGCGACTACTGACGCCCGCCGCCTTGAATGTAAACGTCGCGCACCACATTCAAGCAGGATGGGAACAAACCTTCAGTAGTTACTGGAAGTTTTGGTTGGCCTTGACCGCTCTGGTAGGCATTTGCCTGTGGGCGTTGGGCCTGCTGCTCACAAGGTTATGGCCTGTGACTGCTGCCGCTTCAATCCCTACGTAGCCAAGTATCGTGGCCGGCCCGGTTTGTTTCCGCGAGCTTCTTCTGAAGCACCGGAGCAGATTGCGCCGCAGTGTTGTTGGTTGCGGGGCCGGAAGGATTAAAGATGTAACTGTCACGCGTGCGGACCGCCAGGTTCGGCTGATTCACGCGTACCCTAATCTGTCGGCGCTGGCCCGCTTGCGCCGGCGTCTTCGGGTAATAGCCCAGCGTATATTGCCGGCGCAACTCGTCGGCAACATTCGCAAAAGCTGCTGAAAGATTTTGAGTGGAGTCAGCCTGATAACTTCGCGCGCCGGTTCGCTCTGCCAGTTCGTGCAAATATCGATTCGCCAAATCATACTCGCGCCTGCTCGTTCCAACTCCGCCGCCACCGCCTCCCCCCGATCCGCCGCTGCCCTTGCGGAATATTCCGCCGAGGATCTGACCAAGAATGTCGGCGTTTGAATTGGGCAAGCGGCCGCTACCAGGCCAGCCCGAAACACCACCAGCCTGATCCGTGTAGGTGTCGTATTGCACCGGATAGATCAAGGCGTCTAACTCCTCAGCATCGCGAACGTTGCTGGCATAAGAAGCATGCCTGCTAGTGGTATCCACTCCATCGGTGAAAAGGACAATGGCCTTGCGGCCATCGACAGTGTTGAGCCGCTGGTTCATGACGAGATCAAGCGCGTCGTACAATTTGGTGCCGTCGCCTGGCTGAGTGCGTCGGATCGCATCACGCAATCGAGAACGGTCGCTCGTAAACTCTGACAATACTCTTACCTGATCATCAAACGATACAACCATCACGCGATCATCCGGTCGCAACTGATTAACGAAAGTGATCGCGGCATCCTGAATATCATCAAGCCGAAAACGAGTAGACCCGCTTGTATCGAGCATCAGCACCACGGAGAAAGGTTTGTCGACGGATGAGAAGACGGCAACAGTTTGTTCGACGCCGTCTTCCCAGAGTCGAAAATCTTCTTTTCGGAGGTTGGGAATGTAGCGACCGTCGCGATCCATAACGGCGACGGGTAACGTCACCAGCGTGGTGTTAACACGAATCACGTCGCCGGCATCGACTTCCTCGGGTCCGTTCGCTGCCACTTCTGAAGCTTGGTTATCTGGCTTCGTGCCAGCCGGCCGGTTTGCGCCACCTAACACGGGTGCCTGAGACGGATTAGATGATCCAGTTGTTGGCATTTGGGGGTTTTGCAAAACTCGGCGTTGACGAGTCTGGGCGTTCAAGCCGATGGCGGCAAATACAAATAACGAGAGAAGCACGAGACAGAATGAAATTCTCTTCATTGCAAAGTTCCTTGGCATCAGTTCATGCATAGTTGGGCACTTGGATGCGGAAATACTGATTTAGATGCTTAGAAGCCCGACGACCAGGCCGAGGAGAGAATCTACTCACGGAAGATAACCCTCGGTTGGGAATCTAGCAAGGCAACAAGAACACCGTGTGCCCCAGCAAGTAGAGCCGGATACTAGCCGGTTTCGCCGTCGCCCTTGGTCCCGAAGTGTGCGATTATCTCTCGCTGCCACATATTCCCTATGCGGATTTTCCGACGTCTACATTACTGGTGGTCTCTTTTTGTTGCCGGCGCGTTACTACTCATCTTCGGTCCCCCGGTGTTGTTGGTCTCATGGCTCACAAAAAAGCCTGATGTTGTTTACCCCTGGGCGCTCTTTGGGGCGCGAAACTGGTTGCGTTTGAGCGGTGTCACGGTGCACGTAGCCGGGAGGGAACATCTTGAGCCTGATCAAACCTATGTGTTTATTTCTAATCACCGGTCCTACCTGGATACGGCTACGCTTTTTGTCTACACGGGGCGCAGGCTTGGGCTGCTCGCAAAAAAGGAGTTACTCAATGTCCCCATCCTTGGAGTTGGGATGGGCTTCGTGAACATCATGGCGATCGATCGTTCCAACAGCGAGCGAGCGCGCGCAACTGTAGAAGCGGCCACTGCACGAATTCGGTCGGGCAGATCGTTTGGTGTTTTTGCTGAAGGTACGCGAGCGCAGCCGGGCGAGTTTCTGCCCTTCAAGAAGGGTGCGTTCTACATGGCGGCTCAAGCGGGGGTGCCAATCGTTCCGGTGGCCATCAAAAACACGGAGTACTTGATGGGCAAGGGAACCGGCGAAGCCAGAGGCGGTACTATCGAAATGGTTATGCTCCCGCCTATCTCAACGGCGGGCTGCGAAACGGATGCGGCCGTTAGGGAATTAGTGGACAGAGTGCAGGCGATAATCGGACGAGAACTCATGAGCCGCGCCGGTCGTCCCCTCGCGTAGCCTGCCTCATTAAGGTTTGCGCGGAACCGGCTCAGGTGGTTTCGCTTCTTTTTTCGGCGCGTCGGGATCATCGATTTCTATAATCTTCACGTCGGCGTGTGCTGGTGCAAAGTCGGAATAACGAACTTTCATTCTAACGTGCAAGGGCTCGCCCTTATCAAAAACCAATTCCTCATCTGCATATGAATAAGTGGGAAACCAATAACGGCCATCTATCTGCTCCCGATACGTCTCGACGACCGGATACTTATTATTCTTGGTTTCCGGTAGACCCTTGCCTTTCGTCTTAACGATTTGCAGATCCTGATCGTCCACCCAAACGCGACCCACAAAGAACCGCTCTTTGGTCTTCTTTGCATCCGGCATTACCTTCGGCGACACATCGAATACGTAGAGACTCAATTCGTCAATCTTATCCTTGCCGACGTATTTGAAATCGTATTGGGGAATTTTTGACGGCTCCAGGGCGAAGGGTTGTATTCCGCCCAGGTCGTCTAGATCTTCCTGTGTGACGTTTGGAAATGACGACATGGGAAAATAACTGATCTTCTCGAAGCGGTTGCCCTGATCGTCGAAGGTGAAGACCGAAACTCGGTGATACTCGCCAGTAATCTGGCCACCCAATCCGAGACTCTGAAGAATCGCGTCGCGTTTGAAGGAGTATTGGTTTAGTGCCTGGCGAAACTGAGTTTCCTTGGCGGTAAAGGTCTTGATAATTTGCTCAACTTCAGCAGGCGAAAGCTTGCCCGGCTCCGCTGACGTTTGAGGCCGGACAGTCTTAACCGCTGAGGAAAGAACAATAATGAATGCAGTCGCCGACAGCAAACGCATTAACAACCGCTTTGTATTCATATTCAGATCCTCGCAACGGTCTTGATTTCAGTTTTGTACAATTTGGCCGGCCGTCAGATGCCGGAAAAGAACCTGATGTTGCCAGTTACGACCTAGCTGACATCTCCAGGATCCACAGGCGCCACCAACTTACCACTTTTCTTGTTGCAAAATTCCCTGCACCTGATATAAGGTGCTCTGCGCAGAAACAATTACATTCGCCGGGCCGACGGAAGAATGCTTATATTCAAGATCGTGGGAGTGCTTGAAAAATCGCTTCGTCAGGCTTATCGGAGGTAATTGCAAGGATTATTCAGGTCCTCACGTCGGTAACCGGCAACGTCATACATTTCCCGTGAACCTCAAAGCGCGAGAGCGCCGGGGGCAACGCAGAGCGGCCGCGTTGCTACATGGGAAAGGCGTAGGTCAAGCTTTGGGAGGAGCCTGATCAGTAGCTTGTGTCCGATGATGTGCGCGGCGGCTTGCTGCTCCTTCTGGGCGGAGTGGCATTTTAGCCGCCGCGCGCACCCCAGCGATGCCGACCTAACCGGCGCCAGATCGACTTATCCTATCCGCAGACCGTAAAGTCCAGGTCAATTATCAGATCGCGAATTCCACGGCGGGAGGTTTCGGTATGATGCCGCGTTCAAAGCCTTCTGTAAGCAGGAGCCGAACAGCCTCCCGCCCGCGATCGGTGTAATCAAGAGTCAGGTCATTGACCCACATTGCTACGAAACGATCAGCCAAAGCGGGATCCATATCACGGGCAAACTGCATGGCATAGGCCAGCGCATCCTCACGATTGGCAAGTGAGTAACGAATGCTTTCCCGGAGCCAATGTGAAACCTGATGAATGATATCAGTTCCCAAACTACGGCGAATGACGTTGCCGCCCATCGGCAGTGGTAGGCTCGTTCGTTCGTGCCACCATTCACCCAAATCAAGAATCTTGTGCAAGCCGATCGATTCGTAGAATAGCTGCCCTTCGTGAATCAAAAGCCCGGCATCGCATTGGCCGGACTGTACCGCAGCAATTATTTTATCGAAAGGCACGACTTCATATTGAAAGTCAGGATTGAAAATTCGCAGAGCCAGAAAGGCGCTGGTTAGAGTTCCTGGGATCGCGATCTTTAGTTTGGAGATGTCGGCGGCCAAAGCCGGCTCTCGCGAAACCACGATGGGCCCATAGTTATCTCCAATCGAAGCGCCATGGGGCAGCAACAGATACTTATCAGCGATATAAGCATAGGCGTGGAAGCTGACTGCAGTGACGTCGTAAGTTCCCTTGAAAGCTTCTTCGTTCAGCGTCTGGATATCTTTAAGGACATGAGTAAAGCTAAGACTCCCAGTATCCAGTTTGTTCGTAGCCAACCCGTAGAACATGAAGGCGTCGTCAGAATCCGGCGAATGAGCTACGGTGATTGTGCGTGTTTCAGTTAAAGTTGACATCGGAATATAGAGTGCGAATTCCGCCGCTTAGACGAGGCTAACATTGCTCCGTTCGACGGGGTTATAGACGGTGTCTCGCTCGACGGCTGCGAAACCTGCCTCCTCGATTAGGTTGACCAATTCGCTGCGAGACATTTTGACTTCGTTGTTTGTTTCAATCGAGTAGCTTTCGGAGAGTTCGCCGCCCTCGGTGATGGTTCCGTCAATGTCGTTGGCTCCGTAATGCAGCGCAACCTGGGCAAGACGTTTCCCCAGCATGACCCAATAAGCTTTCACGTGATCAAAATTGTCGAGCAGCAAACGCGACACCGCCATCGTTTTTAGTGAGTCCACTCCGGACGGTCCCGGCAGGTGCGCGAGCTGTGTGTTCTCCGGATAAAACGCCAGCGGAATAAGGCATTGAAAACCGTGTGACTGATCCTGTTGCGCCCGCAGACGCAGCAAGTGGTCGACGCGATCCTCGACTGATTCGATGTGTCCATAGAGCATGGTGGCGTTTGTCTTGAGTCCCGCCGCATGCACTTTTCCTGACAACTCCAGCCAGCGATTGCCATCGCATTTATGCGCGCAGATCATTGAGCGCGTTGGCTCACGGAAAATCTCCGCGCCGCCGCCGGGGCAGGAATCCAAGCCGGCTTCGATCAACTGATTGATTACGGCTTCGTCACTCAGCTTGTAAAAATGAGCGAAGTGATCAAGCTCAACCATTGTAAAAGCCTTAAGGTGTAACTGTGGATAGTGTTGTTTGAGCCCGGACAATAGATCCGTAAAATAACTAAACGGAAGCTTAGTGTTTAGTCCGCCGGTGATGTGCAGTTCGGTCGCGCCTTCCTTCACTGCTTCGCCGGCAACACGCAGACTGTCTTCGATGTTATGCGTGTAAGCGTCCGGCTGCCGCGGCGTGCGATAGAAGCCGCAAAATTTGCAATCAACGTAGCAAACGTTAGTCGGATTAAGGTGCCGGTTCACATTGAAGTACGTGGTCCGCCCGTGCTTGCGGCGACGAACGCTATCGGCCAACTTACCGAGCGCGGGCAAGTCCTCAGTTGCAAACAAAGCCAGACCATCTTCGTAAGAAAGTCGTTCGCCGTTTTCGACCTTTGCGGCCACGGCATTCAAGATTCGGTCGTGTGAAAAATTCATGAGCGAGTTCGTAGCAGAGCAGCCCCTCCAAATGTGACAAATAAAATCAGGCTTACAAAAGCATTAGTAGTAAAGAACGCCGCATTAAGTTTACTCAAGTCGTCTGCTCTAACCAGCCGATGTTGATAAAACAAGAGCATGGCGGTTGCAATCACACCCAGCAAGGCAAAAACGCCGAGATGAGTAATCCAGTATAAAGCAACGAGTGCCGCAAAGGCTCCCGCATGAAGCAAGCGCGCAACCAAGAGAGCGCGCGCGATGCCAAAGCTTCGAGGAATTGAATAAAGCCCGGCAGCCACATCAAAGTCGTAATCCTGACACGCATAAAGCACGTCGAAGCCGGCGGTCCACAACATTACGACGAGCGAAAGCAAGAGCGGCACCGGACTATCGAACGCACCGCGCACTGCGATCCACGCTCCCGTCGGCGCAATCGAAAGACACCAACCTAACAGCAAATGCGATAACAGAGTCCAGCGTTTGGAAAACGAATAGAGCAACACACTGGCGAGCGCAATCGGAGCTAACGCCAGCGTCAGACGATTCAACATCGCCGCAGCGAGAAAGAAGAGCGACGCCGATACGATTGTAAACGCCCACACGAAGCCAACTGACAAAAGTCCTGCCGGCAGAGCGCGATTAGACGTACGTGGGTTGCGAGCGTCGTATTCGCGATCAGCAATGCGATTGAAAGCCATCGCTGTCGAACGCGCGCCCACCATCGCAGCGGTGATCCAGAGTAGCTGTTTGAGTGAAGGCAATCCGTTTGCGGCGAGCACTGCGCCGAGAAATGCAAAGGGCAACGCGAAGAGCGTGTGCTCAATCTTGATCATCTCCAGCGTGGTGCGGATGTTGCGAAGGAGGGGTGGCATTATGGATCTAGTCTTCGTTGGCGCTAATCAATTCGCCAGGTTGCTCCTGCAGACCGCGCCATTTCGTGTCCTGCGAATGAGGTACACCCAAATGATCGAGGATACGAAACACGAAGTGATCGACGAGAGCTTCGATGGTTTGCGGTCGATGATAGAAACCGGGACTCGCAGGAATAAGGTGTGCGCCGGCGCGCGAGAGGCGCAGCATGTTTTCCAGGTGAATAGCGTTGTATGGCGTTTCGCGAGGCACGATCACGAGGCGGCGATTCTCTTTTAGCGTCACGTCCGCCGCGCGATGAATCAAGTTTGTGCCTGCGCCAGACGCGATCGCACCGAGTGTGCCCATCGAACACGGGACGATAACCATCCCTTCCTGGCTGTGCGAACCTGATGAAGGGCGCGCGGCGATGTTGTCAAGACGATGCAATTGAATCAGGCGGGAGTCTTCGGAAAGATCCAGCCAACGATTAACCGCGGCGCGATTCGCTACGCTCAGGTCCACTCCTAACTCGACCTTCGCCACGGTCTTTGCCGCTTCCGACATGATCAGATTAATGTGCTCCACCACGCCGCTTCGAGCCATATGCATGAGCGTGCGCTGTGCGTAAATTGCGCCCGATGCGCCGGTAATTGCTACTGTA
>JANLYZ010000468.1:0-9990 GCA_031365905.1 Chloracidobacterium sp.
CGATTGATTTAGTCGGCGCCCTTTTTTGTGGCAGAAGCCTGACCGTAAGGGAGGGCTCGCCGTGGATCCGTGTTCATCTGTCGCTAACCCAACCGTTCCACAAATCGCCTGATCCGCGTGACACCTTCTTCCAGTTGCGCCATCGAGGTCGCATACGAAATTCGCAGGTAGCCTTCTGCTCCAAACGCGGCGCCGTCGGTAACTACTGTGTGTTGCTCCGTTAATAAGCGAGCGGCAAATTCAGCCGAGGTTGCTACATCCCCAGCCAACCACTCGCGCACGCTCGGAAAAGCGTAGAAAGCGCCTTCGGGCTCGTTGCAACTGAGTCTCGGGATTTCTCTGAGCGCCTTCAGCAGCCAGGCGCGGCGCGCTGTGTACTCCGCTAGCATTGCCGCGACCGATTCCTGCGGACCCATGAGCGCTTCCACGGCAGCGGCCTGCGCGATTGAATTGGGGTTACTCGTCGAATGACCCTGGACCGTCAACATGTCGCGCGTCCATTCGCGGGGAGCGAGGGCATAACCTACGCGCCAACCGGTCATCGCATACGTCTTGGAAAACGAGCCGGCGATGCAAAGACGCGAGCGCAGTTCGGCCGGCAGACTGGCGGCGCTGAAAACCTCGGCAGGTGGATAAACGAAGCGAAGATAACATTCGTCGGTGATCACGTAAATTCCGCGCTCGACCAGCAACTCGATGATCTTTTGAAACTCCGCGGGCGGAATTACGCGGCCCGAAGGGTTGCAAGGTGAATTGAGAATAATGAGTTTGGTTCGTGGTGTGATGGCACGCTCGACTTGTTCCGCGCCTAAGACAAAACCGGATTCTTCAGTCTCGATATATACCGGCACGCCACCGGCGAAAATTACTACTTCGGGAAACGTCACCCAGTAAGGCTTCGCCATCAACACTTCATCACCGGGATTGATCAGGCTGACTACGGCATTGAAGATCGCTTGCTTCCCGCCAGAACTTGCCATCACTTCGTTGCGTTCGTAGTTTGCTCCGAAGGTGCTCGCATAAAAATCAATAATCGACTGCTGCAGCTCCCGCGTGCCGCCGGTAGACGTGTACTTCGTCTTGCCGGCCCACATCGCAGCTTCGGCCGCGCGCTTGATGTTATCGGGCGTGTCGAAATCCGGCTCGCCGGCGCCGAAGTCCACGACGTTTGCGCCTTCGGCACGGAGCGCCTCAGCAGCTTGCATGGCTGCCAGAGTGGACGACGCTTGCATCCTGGCTACGTTGTCGGAAGTTTGAAATTTCGAAGCTGCGGGCTTGGTGGTCATGGATTTCGTGGTTAGTTCTGATAAGCACCTGGCTGAAGCCAAGTGTAATGAAAAGAGTGAGATCAGTCAGCCCTTTTTCACCTTTTCTTTCATTCGCTGCTCAACTAGAGGGGGCACCAGTCCATCAAGTTCGCCGCCGAGTTGGAATACCTCTTTGACTAACCGCGAACTCACGTAGGAGTAAGTTTCGGCAGGCATCATGAAGACCGTTTCGATGCTCGGCTCCAACCGTCGATTCATTAAGGCCATTTGCAATTCGTATTCGTAGTCTGAAATCGCGCGGATGCCGCGCACGATGGCGTGGGCCTTTTGCGCCAGAGCATAGTGGACCAGGAGTCCTTCGAAATCATCTACGCGCAATACGCAATTGCGCTGGGCGATTCCCTGGAGCACTTGTTCCAGCATATCGCGCCGTTCCTCAATCGAGAAGAATGGTTGCTTGTCGGGATTTACGAGAATCGCAATAATGATTTCGTCGAAGAGTTTGCAGCCGCGCTCGATGATGTCGAGATGACCGTTGGTGACTGGATCGAATGAACCGGGATAGATGGCGCGTCGCATGAATAGGGATGGTAAAGGGTAATCGGTAAATGGTAAATAGGTAAAGGTTGATTCAAAGATAGACACACGGAGCCGAAGGGAAGAATTTGCGTCCTTTTCCTATAGGCTATTTCGCTTCCTTGGGGACCGCGCCGACGAAACCGTGAGCAGCTCTGGAAGCCTAACATTACTGCAAGATTTGTTGTAGCTCCCGGAGCAGCCACCGCGCTGAGTTGCGTTGCCAGCAGCCTTAATGCGGTAGTAACATTGATGAGCATAAAGGAAGAAATCATGGTTCAGACGATCCTGCCGCTTTCAGAGAAAATCGCGCCGCTTCTCATGCCGGATCTTACGAGCCTCCGCTTGACGGAAGCAGAGTTCGAGCAGCTCTGCCGGGATAATCCAGAGCTTCGTCTCGAGCTAACGTCAACTGGAGGCTTGATAGTCATGCCGCCCGCTGGATCGAAAACTGGTCAGCGCAACTCGAATCTTAATCGACAGGTAGGCGTCTGGGCCCACAAAGACGGTACCGGCCTGGCATTCGATTCCTCGACGGGCTTTACTCTTCCCAATCGTGCCATACGCTCTCCTGACGCTTCCTGGGTAAGACGAGACGCGTGGAATGCTCTTAGTGAAGCCGAACAGGAACGTTTCGCGCCGCTGTGCCCCGATTTTGTCATTGAGCTGCGATCTAGTTCGGATTCTCTGAGAACGCTCAAACAAAAGATGCAGGAATACCTTGATAACGGCACGCGATTGGCTTGGTTGATCGATCCACACGACCGCAGTGTCTACATCTATCGCAGCGGCAAAGAAGTTGAATCGCTCAAGGATGCTGAAACCATTTCTGCCGATCCAATCTTGCGCGGATTTGTATTACAGTTAGCTGAGTTGTGGTAATTCGACTGCGGGCCATGGTGCTTGACACGATAGGATCGCGATGGTTCAATAACCTTCGGAACAAACGTGGTGAGTTAAGGCGACTTGCGGCCACGTAAAACAAACGGCTAAACAGCTCGGCGAGTCTTTCCCGTAGAGACTAATCGAATAGGCTTCAGGAATGCCCCGCGTTGTTTAGCGCGGGGCTTTTCATGTAGGACAGGCATTCCTGCCTGTCCATCGATGACAGACAAGAATGTCTGTCCTACTAAAGATGAGTAGCTTTCTCGATACGCTAAAAGAACGCATCGTCGTCTTTGACGGCGCGATGGGGACCAACCTACAGGTCCAGAACCTCACGCTCGAGGATTTTGGCGGCCTGCGTTTTGAAGGCTGCAACGAAAACCTGCTTGTCACCAGACCGGACGCTGTCGAAAATGTTCACGTCGCCTTTCTTGATGTTGGTTGCGATGTAATCGAGACCAATTCCTTCAACGGCACGCCCATAGATTTCGCGGAATATGATATCGGCGACAGGGCGTATGACATGAACGTCCTCGCGGCTCGTCTCGCGAAACGCCTTGCCTCCGACTACTCAACTAAAGAAAAGCCGCGCTGGGTTGCGGGTTCGATGGGCCCCGGGCGAAAACTGCCGACGCTTGGGCATATCAAGTTCGCCGATCTCAGGGCGGCGTATGCGGAGCAGGTACGCGGGCTGCTTGATGGCGGAGTTGATTTGCTGATCGTCGAGACCTGTCAGGACCTGCTGCAAACAAAAGCAGCACTCGCCGCGATCTTTGCCCACTTTGAAAAGCAGCGCGTCCGCGTTCCCGTTATTGCCCAGGTCACAATTGAGCTCTTCGGGACCATGCTCAACGGCACCGAGATCGCCGCGGCGTTAACTGCCCTCGCGCCCTTTCCGATCGACATCATCGGCATGAACTGCGGCACCGGCCCGCGCCACATGACCGAAAGCATCCGCTACCTTTGCGAGAACGCGCCTTTACCCGTCTCCGTCTTGCCTAACGCCGGCTTGCCTTCGGTTGTTGATGGCCAGATGCATTACGACGAGACGCCCGAGACCTTCACGAATCAGGTGATCCACTTCGCCAAAGACTTCGGTGTGAACGTCGTGGGCGGTTGCTGCGGCACCACGCCCGCGCATCTGAAGTTAGTCGTTGAAGCTATGCAGCGCATCACCCCTAAGGCGCGCGACGCCAAGCTTGTGCCGGCCGCTTCGTCGATTTATTTTCAGCAACCTTATGTGCAGGACGCATCGTTCCTGATCGTTGGCGAGCGAGTGAACGCCAGCGGTTCGAAGAAAATGCGCGACTTGCTCAACGCCGAAAACTGGGATGGGCTGGTCGCCCTGGCTAAGGATCAGGAGCGCGAGGGAGCGCACGTCCTCGATGTAAACGTCGATTTCGTCGGCCGAAACGGTGAACAGGACATGCACGAACTGGCCTCACGGCTGGTAACGAACATCAAGCTTCCCTTGATGTTTGACTCCACCGAGTGGGAGAAGATGGAAGCAGGTCTGCAACACGCCGGCGGGAAGTGCATTCTCAATTCGACCAACTACGAAGATGGCGTGCCGCGTTTCGCTAAAGTCATCGATCTTGCGAAACGCTACGGCGCCAGCGTCGTCATCGGCACGATCGACGAAGAAGGAATGGCGCGCACTGCCGACGGCAAGTTTGCCATTGCCAAACGTGCTTACGAGCAGGCGACGGGCGAATTGGGCTTTCTTGCGAGTGACATCTTTTTCGACTCGCTAGCGTTACCAATATCAACCGGGATCGAGGAAGACCGCCGCAACGCGCTGGAGACGATCGAAGGAATCCGCCGGATCAAGAAAGAGCTGCCTGGTTGTTTCACAATTCTTGGCGTCTCCAACATTTCGTTTGGTCTGAATCCGGCCTCGCGCGTGGTGCTCAATTCTGTTTTCCTGCACGACGCGGTGGAAGCCGGCCTCGATGCGGCTATTGTTAACGCCAGCAAGATCGAGCCTTTGAATCGAATTGGTGAGCAGGAATTGAAAGTCGCGCGTGATCTGATTTACGACCGGCGCGAGTTTGACGGCGAAGTCTGTACTTATGATCCGTTGACCCACTTCACGACGTTATTCGAAAACGTCAAAGCCAAGGCCGCGAAGAAAGCGTCCAAGGGCGCAACGGTCGCGGAGCGTTTGAAGAATCACATTATCGACGGCGAGAAGATCGGGCTGGAGAACGAACTGACTACAGCCCTGGAAACACATCCAGCGCTCGATATCATTAATAACATTCTGCTGGACGGCATGAAAGTGGTGGGTGATCTTTTCGGCAGCGGCCAGATGCAGTTGCCGTTTGTTTTGCAGTCAGCCGAGGCGATGAAAGCGGCGGTGCGTTTCCTCGAGCCGTTCATGGAGAAGAAGGGCGGAGCAACTGCAAAGGGTACGCTGGTGCTCGCGACCGTTAAGGGCGACGTCCACGACATCGGCAAGAATCTTGTTGACATCATTCTTACCAACAACGGCTACAAGGTCATCAACCTCGGCATTAAGCAGCCGATTGATAACATTCTTCAGGCGCAGGAAGAACATAAGGCTGATGCAATCGGCATGAGTGGGCTTTTAGTCAAATCTACCCTGATCATGAAGGACAATCTCGATCTGATGAATGAACGGGGCATCACGGTGCCGGTGATTCTGGGCGGTGCGGCGTTGACGCGTCGCTATGTCGACGAGGATTTGAAGTCGATATATAAAGGCAGTCTCTACTATGCCGGCGACGCGTTTGCAGGCCTGCATACGATGGACAAGCTGGTTGGTGGTAACGGTCAACTGGAAACCGGAGACGCGGAGACGCGGAGACGCGGAGACGCGGAGACCAGCGAGGCCGTCGAAGACTTGGAAGATCGGGTAGGCGAAGAAGCGAAACTCGGAATCAGCAAGCGAGTGAAGCCGCGCGGCGCGGAACCCGCAGGCGATACGACGCACACGACGCGCTCCGCAGTTAGTCAGGAAGTCTCGATTCCGAAAGCGCCGTTTTATGGTTCGCGAGTTGTCGCTGACATCTCGCTTGACGGCGTATTCGCTTTCGTGAACGAGACCGCCTTATTTAAAGGCCAGTGGCAGTTCAAGCAGGGAAAGACGTCGCCGGAAACCTACGAAGCGTTGGTTCGCGAGAAGGTGCGGCCCATCTACGAAGAGCTGAAGGAACGAAGCAAGCGCGAACAACTGCTACAGCCGCGCGCTGTTTATGGCTATTTCCCGGCGCAATCCTCCGGCAACGATCTGATCATTTACAACGACGACGAGAGAACAGAGCGGATGCGCTTCACCTTTCCGCGCCAGCCTGCGGGAAAGAATCCGCGCGAGCCCTCGGGTAGGAATCTCTGTCTGACGGATTTCTTTGCCGGGAAAGATTCAGGGCGAGTCGATGTCGTCGCTTTTCATCTCGTGACCATGGGCAGTCGCGCGACCGAGTATTCGCGGGAACTGTTCAAGTCAGACAACTACGCCGAGTATCTTTATTTCCACGGGCTGAGTGTCGAGGGTGCGGAAGCGTTGGCGGAACTATGGCACAAGCGCATACGCGAAGAACTGGGAATTGCCGGGGATGATGCGGCGGAGATCAGAAAATTATTTCAACAACGATATCAGGGCTCGCGATTTAGTTTTGGTTATCCGGCGTGTCCAAACCTGGAGGATCAGGCTAAGCTATTTGAGTTGCTGGAGCCGGCGCGCATCGGGGTTGAACTAACCGAGGAGTTTCAGCTCGATCCGGAGCAATCGACTTCCGCAATCATTGTCCATCACCCGGAAGCGAAATACTTTTCGATCGAATGAAGCAAGACACTGGATGTCCAAAGTTTCGCCTCGAAAGGCCGTACTACGATGCGCAACTATTTTGCGGCTTGGCCGCCGCATAGTGCGGAAGGCTGCGCCTTTCCGTAGTAACCAACTGAAAGAGAGGCTACGCCTCGGCTGGAGGCGAAGCCTCAGAAACATTATTGAGTCGTTCCGGAAAGGCTTAGCCTTTCCGCACTGTGCGGCGGCAAAGCCGCAATCGTAAGTTGCCAGATCCAACCCAAACTCTTCCAACTGTCCAATCCGCAATCGACGGAGCTTCAGCCCCGCTCGCTGAAGCCGCCGCCGAAGAATCTGCAGTTTTGAGTTCGTTCGAACGTTCCGCGTTTCATTTCATCCAGCGCATGAATCGTGGTGGCTGGAAACGATTCTGGACGTGGTGCCAGAAGGTTTTCGGCGCCGGCTGGATCCATTTTTCCACTTACAACCTTATGCAGGTTTACGGCCTTGAGAATCTTGAAGCCGCTTCAAGAGAGAGGCCAATATTGATCGCCGCCAATCATCGGTCGTTCTTCGACATGTACGTGGTGTCGACCACGCTCTTCCGGCACACCTCCTGGCGCAAACAACTTTTCTTTCCCGTGCGTGGCCGATTCTTTTACGACTCGATAGCCGGACTGTTTGTGAACCTGGTGATGGGTTGGTGGTCGATGTATCCGCCGTTTTTTGCGTCGGGTGAAAACCCAATCGTCGAGAAGCGTGCGTTTGACAAGTATTCGTTTCGACTCCTGACTGAGCTTTGCAAAAACGGCCGCGGCAATATTATCGGCTTTCATCCTGAGGGCACCCGTAATAAAGGTCCGGATCCTTATTCGTTTTTGCAGGCGCAGCCGGGTATTGGAAAACTAATCAAGGACGCAGCGCCGCAAGTCATCCCGGTTTTTATCGCCGGCCTGGGAAACGATCTTCCCAAACAGGTGCTGGGGAACTGGCGCGGCGGCGAAAAGATTCGGATCCACTTCGGACCCCAACTGGACCTCGCGGATTACTTGACAAGAAAAGATCAGGCCCGCACCTATGTTGAGATTTCCAAGTTTGTGATGAGTAAGATTGCGGAGCTTGGTGAAGCAGATCGCAAAATAAATAAGCTGTAGGAGCGGACCTGCGAGTCCGCCCGACGAGTATTGCATGTCTCTTCCACTCGTCATCGTTAATCCTGAATCCGCCGGCGGCGCTACGCGCGATGCGTGGCCCGGCATAGCCAGCGAACTCGCTTCCCACTTCGGATCATTCACGCCGCACTTCACGACGCGAGCAGGTGAGGGCATCCAGATTGCAGCGAACGCCGCGCGCAAAGGCACTAAATTAATTATCGCTTGCGGTGGCGATGGCACCATTTCCGAAGTAGCGAACGGGATTCTGTCCGCGGGCAGCGAAGCGGAATTAGGAATCGTGCCAAGCGGCACCGGCGGCGACTTCCGCCGGACTATTGGCATACCAGCTCGCGTGGCCGCAGCAGCCAGAATACTTCGCACCGGCCAAACGCGCTTGATTGACGTCGGCAAAGCCACCTTTACAAACGACGACGGCGAACTCGAGTCGCGTTACTTTCTCGGCGTGGCTTCGTTTGGCATGAGCGCCGATGTGATCGTGCGCGTGAAGGACGGCGGCCCGGATTGGTTGCCGGCGAGAGGACCAAAGTGGTTGACCGGACGTCTCTCGTTTGCGGTTGCCATGTTGCAAACTGCCGCCAAAAAGTCGGCGAGGCGCGTCGTCGTTCAACTTGACGACGATCCTGCGCGCCACCTGACAGTGGCAAATCTTTGCGTCGCTAATGCTCGCTATTTTGGCGGCGGCATGAAGATCGCGCCGAACGCACTCCTGACCGATGGAAAGTTTGACGTAGTCAGTATTGGTGACCTGGGAGCCGCGCGGATTTTCGCTAACGCGCCGCGTTTGTATGCAGGCGCACATCTCAGCATGTCGGAGGTTGGCCACGCACTCGCAGCGAAAGTCAGCGCGCGTTCGGTTAACAAGAAGGAGACGGTGGAAGTCGAAGTTGACGGCGAAATTCCCGGTCGTCTACCGGCGACCTTTCAAATATTACCCAAGGCCCTTCGCGTACGTAGTCCCCTGAAGTATTGAGGGGCGCAAGAATACTTCTTGCCAGTAAATTGGAAAACAGGTTATAAATGTCGCACCCGAGCCCTTATATATATGATTGATTGGCGCGGCGCTCTTCATGTATAGACGAATATTTGTTCTTGCGCAGAGAGTGTTCCCTGCATTGCGGGGAGTTGTATAGTTTGCACTCGATGCCAGCGTGGAAGTGTGTAATTGCCGAGTTTTGACTGACGGAGGATTCGCATAGTGGACAGTCCGCTCGATCCGGAGCGTTCTCCGAATAGCGCCACTGGCACGCAACCGGGTGAAACGGTCGCGGCCGGAACGCCTTCTGTTGCGCCTCCAGCAGCGAAGCCTCCATTGCCGGCGGCGGCGAAGTCCGTGACGAAGCCGGCGGGTGCAGTTGTTGAAAGCACACCCGAACCTGCCGTCAACAAAATGCGACGGAGGATAGTTTGGTCAAGCGTCCTGATATTTCTGGTGACCGATTTCCTGATGTTTCTGCGATTTTTCCTGCCGCGATCTATTCTTGAGCCATCCAGCAAGTTTTCGGTCGGCTTTCCTGGCGATTACGCACTGGGCGTCGACACGAAGTGGCAACAGCAATATCGCATTTGGGTGGACAAAACTTCCGACCGAATTTTTGTGATCTATGCGCGCTGCACGCATCTGGGCTGCACGCCGGATTGGAAGGCGAGCGAGAATAAGTTTAAGTGTCCGTGCCATGGCAGCGGCTATGACAATGAAGCAATCAATTTCGAGGGCCCGGCGCCGCGGCCGATGGATCGCGCGCACGTGGAGCTCGATGCTGAGGGACAAATCGTGGTGGATATAGCCAAGCTCTACAAGTGGCCTAAGGGCGATAAGAACGAGTTTAACGATCCAGGCGCGTATATACCGTTGTAATTTGATTGTAGGGGCGGACCTAAGTGTCCGCCCCCCAGGGCGCACACGCAGGTGCGTTCCTACAGAATCGAAACCATGGACGAGAATCCTGACAAGAAGGAAACGAAGCAGTTAACTGGCGACGAAAAAGCCAGTGCCGGCCTTATTGAGAAAGTTAAGGAAGGCACGACTGCGGTCACGAAGCGGGCCATCGATGAAGCCAAAGGCTACAAAGATGTCCAGGAGACGCAACTTTGGAAATCGATCTTCCGCGTCTCGCACGATCGCTCCGATCCGCGCAATCGTTCGCTCGCTGTTCTATCCAACGTTTTCCTTCATCTCCATCCGGCCAAAATCAATCGCGACGCAGTGCGCTACCAGTACACCTGGGGAATGGGCGGCATCACGTTCTACCTGTTTATCGTGTTGACCTTCACCGGCGTGCTCCTGATGTTCTATTACCACCCGACGAAGATCGACGCC
>JANLYZ010000140.1:0-5122 GCA_031365905.1 Chloracidobacterium sp.
CATGCCAAATCGTACTGCTGTTATTCAAACCAACAAAGGCACCATTAAGTTTGAACTGCTGGAATCAGACGCGCCAAAGACGACCGAGAACTTCATCACGCTCGCCGAGCGCGGCTATTACGATGGCGTCATATTCCATCGCGTTATTAGCGGCTTCATGATTCAAGGCGGCGATCCCACCGGCACCGGGCGCGGTGGCGAGTCGGCGTGGGGTGGGAAATTCAAGGACGAGATTGATGCTTCGTCAGCAGTCTACAAGCGTGGATACAAAAAAGGCACGGTGGCTATGGCCAACGCCGGCCCAAACACAAACGGTTCGCAGTTTTTTATCATGCACGCGGATTACCCGCTGCCGCCGAGCTATTCGATCTTCGGGCAAGTGACTGATGGACAGGACGTGGTTGACGCTATCGCGACCACGCCAAAGGATCGCAGCGACAAGCCGACTTCAGAAGTTAAGATGGAGAAGGTGACGATCGAAGGGTAAGTTTGCCGGCAGTGCTCACATCGCTCTTCTCGAGTTGTCAGCGCCAAAGGCGCTGAGACCGTATCGCTGCCAACACAAAGCTCTTAGCCGCGCCAACAGAATCTTCCAGCGAAATTCCTTTTCCCAGTCCCGCAGCGATGGCGGCAGACAGAACACAGCCGGAACCATGAAGCTTGCCGCCGCTGATGCGCTGCTCCCGAAACACAGTTACCTGTCCTTCATCGTCGAGCACATCGATCGCCTCTTCCGGGAGCGCGGGCATCTTGCCCACTTCTGCGGAAAGAGACGGCGGGCAGGATGCCCGCGCTCCCAAGTGACCGCCTTTGATTAAGACGGCGCGCGCGCCGAGCTCGCGAATTGCGGCAGCGGCGCGGCGCATATCAGCTTCGCAGGTGATTGTCATTCCTGTTAACGCTTCCGCTTCCGGAATGTTTGGCGTTACGAGTCGAGCCAGCGGCAACAGCTCAGCCACCAGTACCTCAAGCGCATCTTCTTCCATTAGCCGCTGACCCGAAGAAGACACAATCACGGGGTCAACAACCGGGCGCGGCAATTCTTTTTCGCGAAAGAGACGCGCAACTTCTATAACCACGGCGCGCGTCGGCAACATTCCCGTCTTCGCGCACGCGATGGTGAACTCCGCAAGCGACGACCCGACCTGTGCGCGCACAACTTCAGGCGACTGATGGGATGCGCCAAAAACCCGGCTGGGGTTTTGAAAAGTAATTGAGGTAACCGCCGCGGCAGCCTGTAATCCAAAAGCGGCAAACGTTTTCACGTCAGCGAGCACACCGGCGCCGCCCGACGGATCAAAGCCGGCAATCGTTAGCGCGCGAGTGGGTTTGGAAAGCGACATGGTAGGGTCTTATCCAAGCATCATGATCTCTCTGTGCCGCCTTTGTGTTCTCTGCGTCTCTGTGGTGGATTAGACAGTAAAAATTCACCACTGAGGCACAGAGAACACAGAGGTCGCACAGAGAACTAATCATCCTTACAGCTTCCCTGCTCCAGCGCTGCGACGGATTTCATCTGCGATGTCAACAAGCCGATCTGGTTCGCCGAGCATGCTAATCGCCGCAACGCCGCGCGCGCCGGCGCGAATACAATCGACGACGTTTGCGCGCGTAACTCCGCCAAGCGCCAACACCGGAAATTCGGGAAGCTCTGCGCAAACGCTCGACAGACTAGTCAATCCCAGCGGCTCGCCATATTCCCTTTTGGATGCTGTTTCGAAGATCGGACCAAACACGACGAAGTCTGCACCGCCGCGACGAGCGAGAGTCGCTTCATCTACCGAGTGTGTGGAAACGCCAATCAGGAAGTCGTTGCCGAATGCCTGGCGCACGACATTGGTTGGCAACGAAGTGGTTGTTAAGTGGACGCCAGCGGCGCCGGCGGCGGTGGCAATGTCGGCGCGATCGTTAATCAGAAGTTTCGTCGCGCTCGCGTTGGTGATGCCGGCGGCAGTCTTTGCAAGCTCAAAGAGCACAGCGGCGCACAAATTCTTTTCGCGTATCTGCACCAGATCGATCCGGGCGGCAACGGCTGCTCGCACCAGTTCGAGCACGCTTCGGAAATCTTCAGTTGCCGGCGTTGTCCGGGCGGTCGTTTTCCCGTTCGTGATGAGATAGATCAGGGGGCATTGGTGGCTGTTGAGTTCGAACGACATTTTTCCTGGTAGCTGAAGATTCAGTGCCTTCCTGAAGCGTTTGCACAGTTTGCCGGAAATGAAATATCTCCCAGAAGGCGATGCTGATGTTCAAGAGGCCCACGCCGGTGACGGCGCCCCGTACCCAGCCGGAAGCGACGACCGTTTGCAACGCATGCGAGCCGGTCTTGTGCGCGGCATACACTAGAAAATAATTGTTACCCCAGTCGCTCAGCACGCCCAACGAGCCCTGCGAAACCCATGGCAAGAGCACCAGCACCAGGCCGATTTCCAGGCAGAGAATAATATAGAAGATGACGCTTAACTTTGCGGACATTTTGGAAAACAGTAAATGGTAAATAGTAAATGGTGAATAGTAAATCAGTCGAGCCGCATCCTCGATTTCCTATTCACCATTTACTATTTACCATTCACCGTATTATTTCCCTTTCTTCATCTCACTTGCGACGCGTGCCTGCAGACTTGCAAGGCGATCGGCAGTATCACGATAACCAACATCGACGCCATACACATCCGTAAACGCAGCAATCGCGCTGGCCAAGTCGTCCATTTGTTCGTAGGCGGCGCCAATTTCGTATTGCAACGCTTTGGATTCTTCGGAGTTGCGTCCCGGCGCAGCGAGGCCCTTCTTGAACCAGGTAATGGCGGCTTGCGGTATACCCTTTTGGGCAAAGCAGTGGCCCAGCATATTGCAGCAATGAAAATATCGCGGTGTGCCATCCGCCGATCCGGTTAGACCGGCGGCTACCTGAAACTCGCGAATAGCCTCGTCGAGCAGGTCCATCTCCTTGTAGGCGGTGGCCATGTTGTAATGCGTTTCGTAGTCTTCGTTGTCGGTGGCGGCTTCCCCTTCAGCCTCCATGCGAAACTCTTCGAAGATCTCAGCCAGGCCGGAATCAAGTCCACTGCTGACTTTGGGAGGCGCGGCCACAGCGGGAAGAGGTTCAATTTCGATCTCGCCGAAGGACAGGTCCGTTGCTGCCTCAACGCGCGCGCTCCCGGAATCCTTCTCCGCTGTCACTGAAACCTCGCCACTCGACGGTGGAGGATTTTCCTTGGCTACCTCCAGCTGCTTACGTCGAGATTCGATTTCAGGGTGACTGCCATACTGTCGTCCCAACAGGTCGAGAGTATCGAAAGCGATATCGAAATAACCCTGCGCCATATAAAAATCGACGCTCTCAAGTTCCTTACGCATCATCGCCTCGGCGCTCGCCCGCTTCGCTGCTTCCTCGCCGCCCACACGTTCCGCGATCGGCGTCGCGGTCTCCAGCCCGCTGGCAAACCAGTCTCCAGTTGCAACCGGTTCGTCTGCTGCTGATTCAGCTTCATTCAGATCAGCGAAAGAGACCGCAGCGTGTGAAGGCGCGTCTTCGGCTACTGAGTTCCATTCAAATTCCGAGGCTGCCGCTTCCGGCTGGCTGAGTGTTGCCGCGCCCACGTCGCCAAGAGCGACACTTTCAAACGAGGGCACGGTAGCTGCCGCGGGATCGTCGAGCAGGTTTGCGCCCTCGGCCATTTCTTCCAGGGAACCTCCAAGCTGATTCAAGCGATCAAGGAAGTGTTGTTCGTCGGGAGCCAAACGCACCAGTTGAGTCAGTGCATAACGTTCTTCTTCGGCGAGGCCCGCGGCCTCCGCAGCTTCGGCAAGGCGTTCCAGCACGCCGCGGAGTTTCTCCATGTCGCGCTGCCACCAGTGAATCCTCGCAAGCAAACGCAAGCTGGGCACATGTTCCGGATTGCGGGCCAGCAACTCGTTTACGAGTTCGAGTAAATCGTTTTCTTCGCGGCCGGCGAGCATCGGTTCAATGATGGTACCAAGTATTCTGGCGGCTTCGTCTTCCTGGCCCAACTTCAAATGCAAACGCGCCACTTCAATATGACGACGATAGTTTGACGCGTCTTCCTTCATCAGCAGGGCAGTGGCTCGCTCCGCACCGGCGGCGTCTTCGGCATCTATGTAGGCTTGCGCCAACATTGACATCAGCTCGGCCTCGTCCGGAGCGTCAGCAACGGCTTTTTCCAGAATCTCAGCCGCGTCGTCTGCGCTGCCTAACTGCGTGTGAGCAGAAACCAGTCCCTTTAACGCCTTCCGGTCGTTGGGTCGCAACTCGAGCGCTTTGGTGTAGGCCTCAAGAGCCTTTTCAACGTGAGCGTTTTCGAGCAGACGGCTAGCGGCTTCGCTGAAGGCCTTGGCTGCCTCTGCCGGCATGTCTTCCTTGAGATAGCCTTCGGCGAGCTTGAGTCTGATCTCGGTGTTCTGCGGATCGAGGTCGGCGATCTTATGGAGCACTTTAAGGGTGTTCTTGCTTTGGCCGGCCCGAGTGTAGGCGTCGGCGACCACGAGATACTCCGTGCGGGCGTCGGCGATCAATCCCTGGGCGGCATATAGATCTCCCAGCTCTTTGGCGATTACCGGATCTCTCGGCTTAAGCTTTTCAATCTTCCGGTACATGGCAATGGCCTTTAACCGGAATTCCTTCTCGCGAAAGTGTTCGGCTATGCGCAGGAAACAAGTTGCCGCTTCCTCTTTCTCGCCGGCGCGCGCCAGTAAGTCTCCCAGCATATTGAGAGTCGTGAGATCGTCATCATCATGCTTGATGATCTGCCGATACTCTTTGATGGCAGCGTTAATCTTCCCCTGCGAGAGGAATTTCTCAGCGGCCTTTATAACCTTAGCTTTTTCGAAAGCCATAAGGAGTATTATGTATCACTGAATATGGGAGCGGAGTCAAACGTGTGCGTTGGTTGTGGGACACGGGGGCTTGGTGTAGTTCATATCAAGCGGGCGCTTCTTATATTGAAACCCGGCGGAGCTACGCTAACATGCACAAAATATGACTGTCAACGCAGCTGATTTTTGAGCTTGGATCACACTCAGACAATGCAAACCTCGAGCGCAACAGCCGTCCCTTCCGGACGCGAAGGGTGGGCGCGCCTGGGTGAACGGACGGCGCTAGCCGGGT
>JANLYZ010000006.1:0-10409 GCA_031365905.1 Chloracidobacterium sp.
TCAAGATTAGCACAAGGAGAAGCAAGCCCAATTTCTCAAGCTTGGGGAGGAGCAAAACTACCTAATTTTTGGAGTGGTGGCTTTGACTTTTCTGCCGAAGTTCAAGTTAATAAAACAACTGTTGACGAAACCAACATTACCCTAATTTCTGGCGGTAAACCCGTTACTATTCACGCCAAAAGCCGTTACCAAGTACCAGAAATTTTAGCAGGAACTGAAGCTGTAGCCGCCGTTGATGGTGGGTTTTTCTCCTTAAAATATTTAGATTCAAACGTCATGATTGGGCCAGTATTGAGCCAAATAAATAATAAATTTATCTGTCCGCCGAATCGGCGGTCCATTACCGCAGTGGGCGGCGCAAAACCCGCGTTCCGCATTCTCTGCGCATGAAAAGGCCGCTCCCGAAGAAGCGGCCCCATTTACTGCCTTCTGCCCACCGCCCACTACACATTGCTCTTCACGGTTCCGGGCTGAAGCGTCGATCTTCAAAACCACGCGCGCCTTCGCGTCGTCGCAGAGGCTCCGGACGCTCGTAACGTCGCGGCAATACTCCGAGTCGCACCAGCGCGTTGTAGTATTCATAACGAATCTCAACTTCCGCAGCTGGTCGCGAATCAAGATCCATGTTTACCCAGCGTACATCGTTATGGACCGAACGCCCGATTCCCGTTGCCGCATACTCGTCATCGGGTTGCGGCGCCACCTGACCCTTGCGCACCGCATTCGAATCCTGACTACTCCCTGCCGATTCAGATCGTTCAGCCGGATAATCCGCGCCGTCTACATTTGGCTCTTTTGGACGCTGCTTGTCGTCTTTGTAGATAGGATACGGACGCGGCGCGGGCGCGATGACTACGGGACGCGGCTGTCGCTCGCGGAAGAACACGGCTGAGATGTTGCCGAGGTTCGCCGTTTGGCCCAACTTCGCGCCGTACGAATCACGCTCGGAAGTGAAATAGAAACGGCGCGCGCGTTCTGAACTCATCTGCCAGCCGGAGACCGTAATCGTTCCGTAAGGTTCAATCACCCACTTGCTCGCATTCCAGGCGGTCGTGTGTTGCGCGTCGATCGAGTTCAGGCCGTCAACCGACAAAGCCACCGCCACGCGGTAAGGCAATGGGTTGCGAACCCTGACCTCATACTCAGCGCCGGCGTGCGCTTCAACATAGCTCTTACCGCGCGCTTCATATTCATCGAGCGGACGTCCGTCGACCAGAACTTCAACTTCAAACCCGCGATCAACCTCGACCGGCTCGAAATAGTCGGCGGCGACGCCACCGGTCGCGGTGTTGCTCCACGAGTTTGCGTAGGCGAACGCGCTCACGGCGGCGAGCGCCAGCCCCCCGCAGCAAAGTAGTAATGTTTTCTTCAAGGTGCTTTCCTCCTGTGGAATCATTCCGGGGAATTCCCGATTGACGCATCGACGCCATAGGGAGGAACGCCCAAACTGACTAATCTTGCGCAAAGGTTTCCCGAATATTAGGCATTTGCGCCATTACCGCCGGGGCTCCGGTCGGTATATTCCGATGACACCCACCCGCTTACGCAGGTGGTTCTGACTGTCGAGGCTCTGGGGTGACTTTGCGTGTTGTGGGAAACGAAGCAGGAAGGCTACAATGACGCGCATTTCCTTTTCTGATCCACTTCTGATCGAATCTGACTTAAAGGCTGGGAGTACATAATGGAATACGTACTGACTGCAACTAAGACTGAGGCGCCAGCGGGTTCATACTACGACAAGATAGCCGCTTACTATGACCTGACGTTCAAGCTTAACGGTTACGGTCGATCGCTCGATCAGTATTTCTCGCTTAACCCGTTGCCGGTTTCCCGCGGCGCAAAGATTCTCGATGCGGGCTGCGGCACGGGCCTGCTCACGCTGGCGCTGCTGCGCAATCTTCACTTTCCAGTGAGCATCACAGCGCTTGATCTTTCCGCGACGTCGATTACCGCGGCACGGAAGGCAGTTGCGGAGAGTCAAGGCCGGACGCGCGATGTCACCTTTGCTGAAGGAAATCTTTTGTCACTCCCCTTTGCTGACAATTCTCTTGATCTTGTAGTCACGAGTGGTGCGCTCGAATATGTGCCGCTGGGCGAAGGTTTGACCGAACTCTCAAGAGTGATTGCCCCCGGCGGACACTTGCTGCACATTCCCTGCCGTCCTTCCCCGGCGACGACCTTCCTCGAAATTCTGTTTCGCTTCAAGAAGCATCCACGCAAGGAAGTACTCAGCCAGACGGAGAAACACTTCCGCATGGTTCATGAGTACCGCTTTCCGCCAATGCAGATTATTGGTTGGAGCAAGACGGCGATCCTGGCGCAGAAGGTGTAAAGCAATTAGCCACGGATTTGCGCGGATGAACGCGGATCGGAATTAAGACAATAAGGCAGCTAACAGGATTATTCATATCCGCGTTTGTCCGCGTAGATCCGCGGCTAATGCACGCAGGCACAACTTATTCCCGGTAGGATGGATCGATTCGATCAAGTTTCCTAAGCAATCCCGGCCACGTGAGTTGTGCGCCCTGACCGACAGTTACCGCGCTGAGCTGTGAAGCAACCTTGTCAAGAATAGGATCAGGAACCGGCAACAGTTCCGCACCTCCCGACTGGGCCAACAACTGAATTCCACACGCACGCTCAAGAATGTACATGGAGAGAAATGCTTCTGCCGGAGTTTTTCCAACCGTCAGCAAACCATGATTCTTTAAGATCATGTTTTGCTTGTTGCCGAGGTCCGCGACGAGCCGCGATTTCTCGTCTTCGTTAAGCGCAAGTCCTTCGTAGTCGTGATACGCCAGAGAAGACAAAGCAAACAATGACTGTTGCGAAATCGGCAGCAGTCCATTCTTCTGCGCGGACACGGCAATGCCGTTCGTGGTGTGCAGATGAATTACGCAAAGCGCATCCTCACGCGCCGCGTGTACCGCGCTGTGAATCGTGAAGCCGGCCGGATTAATAAAATCAGGCGAAGGCGAAACAATCTCACCCTGAAGATTGATCTTTATCAAACTCGACGCCGTGATTTCGTCAAACATCATTCCGTAGGGATTGATCAGGAAGTGATGTTCCGGTCCGGGGACCCGCGCGGACAAGTGTGTGAAAATCAGATCGTCCCAGCCATAGTGCGCAACCAGACGATAAGCCGCGGCCAGATCGACGCGCGCCTGCCACTCTTGTTCAGACACTGCCTGTCGCACGCTCGCTGATTTTTGTGCTGCTGTCATCGCGGTTCCTTTCAACACTTTCTTTCGCTCAAAGCGTCTCGGTGCAACCTCAGGGTATCTCTGTAATAAATACTTTCGTCAGGGTCCACCAGAGGCACAGCGCGGCTTAGGCCGCAACCAAATGAACCGCTGAAAGAAAGCATTCAACCAGCCTGCGAAGCTGGCGGACAGAGTGATAGCCCCAGGCGCTGGCGCAGCCGAGCCTGGGGGAACGGCGATCAACGCTGAATCGAGCCCACGCAAGTGGGCGACAGATGACCGGGAAAAAATTGCTCTGGATTGACAAAATAACTCGATATAGCTCCCTGACTAAATCATCTGTCGCCAGCTTCGCAGGCTCAGTTTTGTCTTGCGTTTGGAACCCCAGGCTCGGCTGCGCCAGCGCCTGGGGCTATCACTCTGTCCGCCAGCTTCGCAGGCTAGTAGCTTGCTTTCATTCAACTTAGTTCCGACTTACCCGGCAAAAACTTGGTTAGAAAAACAAGAACCTTCGGACTCGTTACATAGAGGACACGGAGGTTGCAGCGAGAAGACTTCAACTGAGCCGCTTGCGAATCACTTCGCCGGCACGAGCCGTATGATTCGATCGTCGTCGCTGGCCGGTGTGCCGCGGTCGTCGCGGTTCGACGTTGAAAAATACAAGTACCCATCGGGCCCTTCGGCCACGTCGCGGATGCGGCCATATTTTCCTTCCAACAAATTCTCCTGCGAGACCACACGCCGCCCGTCGAGCACCACGCGAATAATACGCACGCCACGCAAGCAGCCAAAAAAGTAGTTGCCGCGAAAATCCGGAAACGCAGCACCACGATAAAACATTCCACTGCCTGGCGCGCAGGCCGGCGTGTACTCGAGGAGCGGCGACTCCAAGCCCGCGCCAGTTTGCGTGTGATGAATCAAGGGCCAGCCGTAGTTCTTCCCTTTCTCAACAAGATTAAATTCATCGCCGCCGCCCGGTCCGTCAAACCCGCTCGGTCCGTGTTCGGTTTCAAACAGGAGATTCGTTCCGGGTTGAAAGTCTATTCCCTGCGGATTGCGATGACCGTAAGACCAAATTTCGGGTCGCGCATCTTTATTACCAACGAAGGGGTTGTCGGCAGGAACGGTGCCGTCGTCGTTCAAACGCAGAATCTTTCCGGCGAGCGAATCAAGCCGTTGCGCCAGATCACGTCTAGTCGAATCTCCAGTCGTTATGTAAAGCTTGCCGTCGGGGCCGAAGCGCAACCGGCAGCCCGCGTGATATTGCGCGGCGGGAATATTCTCGATGATGACTTTGCGATCGGTGAATCCAGCGGCGCTTTCGCGATAACGAACTACGCGAACGTTTTGGTTGTCACTTTTGTAAACGTAGGAAAGATACAGCAGATGATTTGCGGCAAACTGCGGATGCAGCGCGATGCTCATCAGTCCGCCTTCGCCGGAGGGCGCTACATCGGGCACCATGAAAACGGTGTGGGCTTTGCCGTTCTGATAAACCTGCACGCGGCCGGGACGTTCAGTGAAGAACATGCGCCCATCCGGCGCCCAAACAATCGACCACGGCACTTCGAGATTGCCGACGACAGTCTCAACCCGAAAACTTACGCTGCTCGCTCTGCCCTTCTGCGAAGTTGTTTCAACTTCCCCAGCGCCACGACCGGGACCGGGGCGTCCACATGCAAACATCAGCAGCGACAACGAACAAAACAGAGTTAAAAAAGGGGAAGAGGGCAACAGGGGAAAAGGGGCAGGGCCAAAACCAAGTGCCCGATTGATTCTTCTCAACGCAGATCGTGCTCGCAAGCCTCTCACTATAACCTTCCCCTTTTAACCGTTCCCCTTTTAACCTCTTTCCCCATTCCCTTTTCTTAGTGTTCGATATATTCGTGCAGCAACTTGATCTCGTCGCCCCGCTCGCTCAATTCAACGCGCATCAGATCGCGCATCGAGAGCATACCCACCCAGCGTTCACCGTCGACGACCGGCAAGTGGCGTGTGCCGATCACCTCCATTCGTTCGAGTGCCTGGTGCGGAGTTTCGTCGCAATTGATCACGGCTCGCAGTTCGCTGGTGACATCTCCCACCTTTACTGACGAAGGATCGCGTTTCAACACAACTACTCGCCGCAAGACATCGCGCTCAGAAAACACGCCGAGAAGTTTGCCGGCGTCATCGACCACGCAAACCGCGCCGACGTTGCGCGACGCCATAAACTCAGCCGCATCCTGAACCGTTGCCGACGCGTTCATTGAATACGGTTCGCGATCTCGTATGACATGTCTGATGAGCATCATGATCAGAGCCTCCTGGGGATGTGCTCGGGTTGTTGGGGATTGCGCGGGCTATTATAGATAAACTCTCGCGGGTTTGTCTGCAATCTGAGTCGAGTTATCCGAAGAGACTTGCTTGTGCGGTCGGGCGGCGAAAGGTGGTTTCCCCGCGCGGTACGCGCTTGTTGGTGCGATTAAATCCTAGTCGTTCGCAATGAATCTTAAACAAGCGTTCGGTGGCCGCCCAGTATTCGCCTTTGCCGCGCATGCGTTCACCAAACTTACTCGAGTTCATCTTGCCACCGCGCGCTTCGAGAATGCGATTGATAACGCGGCTGGCTTTCGTCGGCAACTTTTCGCGCAAGCGCTCTTCAAAATAAGGCGCGACGCTGCCCGGCAATCGCAGCATGTTGATGAAGGCGAGCGTGGCGCCAGCTTCTTTCGCACGCTTCAGAAGTATTGGCAGTTCGGTGCTGAGCCCGGGGATGACTGGCGCGATTCCGATACCAACCGTGATGCCGGCAGCGGCGAGATCTGCCATCGCATGAAAGCGAGCCTCAGGCAAAGGCGCGAATGGTTCAACGGCGCGCGCCACTTCACGATCGGTAAAAGGGATCGTGAAGAACACGCCGAGATGCGTGTCACGAGCGAGTTGTTGTAACACGTCGATGTCTCTGCGAATGAGCGCTGACTTCGTAATCACTCCAATCGGCTGACGAAACTCGGCGCAGATTTCCAGGCACTGCCGCGTCAACTTGTAATGAGCTTCGAGCGGAATGTAAGGGTCTGAAGTAAACGAGAAAACTATCTCATCGCCTTTCCACGATGGTTTCATTAACTCCTGGCGCAGCAGCTTCGGCGCATTTACCTTGACGACAATCTTGCGATCGAAATCAGTGCCCGCGCCGTAGCCGAGGTATTCGTGGGTCGGGCGACTGAAGCAATACGTGCAGCCATGAATGCAGCCGCGATAGCAGTTGACCGTGTAGTCGAAGCCAACATCAGGGCTATCGTTGTGCGTAATTATTTGTCGCGTTTGGGTCTCTTCAAAGACTTCGAGCTTTGCTTCCGGCGGTTCACCCAGCCACTCGACTGAATGCGTTAGCCAGGGATTAGGAGGATTTTCGACGTGGTTCATAAGACTGCTCCGACTGAGCCCGCGAATGGGCGCGCGTCCTACCGATGAAACAGCTTAACAGACGTGTTGGGTATTGGCGAGGACGGTGCGGTGTTGAGTCTGAAGCTGGAGCCTCTCTTAATTGGCACCATGGCTTTAGCCCGGTGATCATGTTGCTGTATTGAGAAGGAAACCGTTTAAACGGTTCAGGTTATTTCGCTCGCAGGTTCACCGGACTAAAGTCCGGTGCTAATGAGAGATTGATTTGCCAAACTGAAACTGACCACGGTTATTTCAACCTGGCGTTTCGCTGGCCACGATCGATTCGATCGCTTCAAAGAGCACAAAAGTCTTCGCCTCGTCTGGCGACTCGCCGACGAGCAAAACGTAATCGTTCGTGATTTCTCCCACCGTGCCTTTATATACGCTGCCGGAGACACTCCTGACAGTGACGACTTTCCCTTTATACCTGCGAAACAAATTTTCGGTGTGCTGTCGTTCCACGTTTCTAAGGTCCTGATAATTAGACTATCGCCGCAGGCTCTACTTCTTTCTCTTTCTCAGTCCACTCGACGAAGAACAAACGATACTTATCGGGGTCCTGCAAGGTGATGAAGCGGCCGCCCCAGCCTTCATCCGCGGGTGGCCAAACCTCAGCCCCATTTTTCTTGAGCTGCTCGTAATATCCATCCACATCATCCACGCCAATAAAAAAACTGACGCCACGACCTCGTTTCAACATCGTCTCCAGATGCTGCGCGAGCGTTATCTTGAGTGCACCTGCTTGCAGCGTGGCCATCGGTGGTTCGGCGTCAGGACTGTGTTTGCTCACAGCAAAACCGAGTACGCCGTTATAGAAAGCAAGCGACTCCTCGATGCTATTAACCTCGAGGAACAAAAGCTCGAGTCCGGAAATCTTCATCTCGACAGCTTCTCACACCGCGCTCAACAAGAGGTAGAGGCCATAGCCGCTCGCAATGACCACGCTCCAAAAAACTCCTTCCTGCAGACGCGTGTAGCGTCGGAAGGGATTGGAAACCGGCAGCGAAGCATTGACCGCGCGCATGGTGCTGCGGGCCATCAACACGCCGGCCGCGATTACCAGCGTCGCGAGAATTGCCAGCGGCCACAAGAACCAAATCCACTGAAAGCGAACTAAAAACAGGAAAAACAAGCCGATGAGCAAACAGAAGAAAGCACTTAAACCATGACCCAGTAATCCGACGTCCTCTGCTGCCGCCGCTGATACAGGAACAAAGCTAACGTCAGGCTTAACCCTTTGCGCGTCATACTCGTTTCGCGTCTCCTTATTTCTCAGTACGCCGTAAGCTTCGTTCAGAGACTTCATTTCTTCCTCGCTGCCGCCACGATCGGGATGACGCCGCGCCGCCATGCGCTTATAGAGTCGTTCGAGTTCGCGCGCACTCGTGCGTTCGTTGGCGCCCAGGATTTCGTAGTAGTCTCTTTGGGAATCAAAGCTCATTCGATTAGCGCGATTCTAGATTTGCCTTCGCTGATTTGCAATGAACTTTATCAGCCGCGGATTTGCACGGATGAACGCGGATCCGAAATACACAGACTAAAAGAACTTGATTATTCTTTTCAGATTCGCATTCATCCGCGGGTAAATCCGCGGCGAATTTCTGCTGGTCTTATTTTTGTCGTGTGCTATAAACGTTTCCAGCGGACTACGAACCATGCCACATCAATTTGCACCAGGCGACGATCTAATTTTTCAACTTGAAAGCGGCCTTGGCTTGCTCCGTATCCTGGCCATCGAAGGTGAGGGATCGGGAACAGTCTGGCATCTGCTGGCCTACGATGAATTTTTCCCGAGCGCTGAAGCCGCTGAAGCGGCCCTCGCTAAGCCGGGCTCGCTGAATAGCCGCAGCGCGCACATGGCGTTAACTGATCGTGCTTTCGAGCGAACGCCTGCGGCTCGGCTCGGCAATCGACCAGTAACCGAAGAAGAACTCGCCGCATATCGTAAATGGCAGCAGTCGGAAACGCGACATGTATCAGATCGTTCGGCGCTGTTGCTGCTGGGGATTCGGTAAGCGAGTAAAATGGTGAATCCTAAATCGTGAATAGAAAAGAAATGATTGCCACTCGATCAACCCGAGCGGCTTTGCCGCCGCACAGTGCGGAAAGGCTTTGCCTTTCCGGCCCGCGGCTGTTGATTTCTTTCGTGAGGCTTTGCCTCATGAATCGGAGGCCCAGCCTCCAGCGGTTTTGGAGGTACCCTACGGTAAGGCAAAGCCTTACCGCACTGTGCGGCGGCAGAGCCGCTGCGTCGGCGACGTTACTTACGCTCCTACTTCTCGGCCTGGTTACCCCCGCGCTCGCGGCACGCGCCGAGCGTCTCATCGATACCTGGAAGCCAACCCACTACAATGTCTCGCTAACTTTCAACGACAGCCTAAGCGAGATTACGAGCGCCAAAGCAGAGATAACCATCGTCTCTCTCAAGGATGCGCTCTCGCAGATTGATTTGGACTTCGGCGAGCTGCCCGTTGACGCCGTCACCGTCAACAACCAAACCGCGCCCTACACACGCAGCGCCGGGCTGATAAACGTTAAGCTTGCCGGGCGAGTGCGCCGCGACACCACATTCGTCGTCGCAGTTTCGTATCATGGCAAGCCCAAGGATGGACTAATTCTAACAGTCGACAAGGCTGGCCAAGCCGCGGCTGTCGGCGATAACTGGCCCAACCGCGTGCATCATTGGATTCCCTGTCTGGATCATCCAGCGGCTAAGGCGACGATAACTTTTTCGATCACCGCGCCGGCGCGCGATCTGGTGGTGGCAAATGGCAAACTCGATCATGTCGACAACCAGTCGAACACATCACGCACCTGGACCTACACTGAGGCCGTTCCCATTCCGCCGTATTGTATGATCATTGCTGTCGGTGATTTCGCGCGGCTCGAACCGCCCAACGAAGTGACTTCCCTTGCCTATTATGTTCCGCAACCCGATAGCGCCTACGCCATGCAGGGTTTCTCTCCGGCGAATCCATCGTTGAAGTTTTTCAGTAAAACTGTCGCGCCTTATCCTTACGAAAAACTCGCATTGATTATCGGCGCCACGCGCTTCGGAGGCATGGAGAATTCCAGCGCGATTGTTTTCTCGAGCAACTTATTTGCGGCGCGCCCACAGGAAGGCTTGAGTAGCGTCTTCAAGATTCGAGAAGGTTTGCGGAACGTAGTCGCGCATGAAATCGCTCACCAGTGGTTTGGTGATTCGGTCACCGAGTCGACGTGGTCTGACTTGTGGCTGAGCGAGGGCTTTGCAGATTATTTCGCCGGACTATTCATCCAGCACTACGAAGGCGAGCCGGCTTTTCAGGAGTACCTTAAGCACGAGGCTGAGACTTATTTCAAATACGAAAAGAAGACGCGTACTCCCATTCACGACACTGAAACAGACGATCTCTTCGCGTTACTCAATGCGAACAACTATCAGAAGGGCGGCTGGGTCCTGCACATGCTCCGCTCCGAACTCGGCGACGCACATTTTTTTCGCGGCATTCGCAGCTACTACGAAGCGCATCAGAACTCAACCGCATCGAGCGAAGACTTACGTGTCGCATTCGAGAAAGCTTCCGGCCGCGACTTGAAGGATTTTTTTGCGCGCTGGGTTTACGGAACCGGCCATCCGAATTACGAACTCTCCTGGGTCTGGAGCGAAAAGACAAACAAGGTGAAGCTCATCCTCAAACAACTTCAGCCCGAACCCGCTTTCCCAAACGCCGTGCCCATCGACATCATTACCGCAAGCGGCAAGCGCCGCGTAATTCTCAAACCAACCGGCAA
>JANLYZ010000045.1:0-4713 GCA_031365905.1 Chloracidobacterium sp.
TTTTCTTTGGCAGCCAGTTGCGCCGCCGTCTCTCTGCCCACCGCATCTGCAACGCTCTTGAGCCGGGGTGACAAATCTCGCAGGTACTGCGCCGCTGCCAGTTGCTCGGCGAACAGGTCCTCGGAAGTCGTTTTGTGTTCGGCAATCACCTCGCGGTAGAGAGCGATCAACTCGTCGAGCACTGCTTCGCGCCCGGCGTGAGCGCGAATGAATTGCGAAACACGCTCGGCATCTGCCGCGTCATAACGAGCGATTTCCCGAAAAATCCCTTCACTGTTTAATGGTTCACTGAGGGTGCGCAGGCCAAAGTTTAGCGGCCGCAACTGCTGCCAGTTTTCAGTTGTCACTAGCGGCCCTGCACCGGCGGCATCGCAGAGGATAACCGCCGTGCCGACTGCGAGCGCTTCGAGCGCGGCGCGGCCCTTCGCGAAAACAAGATCGTAATTTCTCAGCATTGCTTCCGGTTCACGGCTCACGTTTCCCACACCTTTGCCCACAACATCGACACGAAGGTTTGCTCGATCACAAGCAGAACGAACTGCTTCGGTGTGCGTGTGTTCACTCGCGTTATTGCTGAAGATCAAAGCCCGCTGCGGATGCGCGGGAAGCTGTGGTCGCGCTTTGAATCTTTCCAGATCCACGAAATTCAAGAACACGCGAAGGCGACCTTCCGGTATGCCGTCCTCTTGCAGCAGTCGATCACGACAAGCAAGATCCACGGCCACGTAACTGAGGATGCGGGGAAAGCGAGGCGCCGCTTCTTCCCAGGGCGTTGAGCCATGACACACATAAATCGCGGGCGTCGCGGGAAAGTGCAAGAGCGCGGTCATCGTATCGAGATGATGATGACCGTGAATGATGTCCGGGCTTGGCAGTGTGTTGAGATCGTCGGTGACGGTAATGCCGGCGGCGCTTAGTTCACACGCAACGTCGCCGAGTCGGGTACTGTAAGCGGAAACGTTGTGCCCGAGTGCTATCAAACCGAGCGCAATATCGCGCACGTACAACTCAGTGCCCGCACGATCAACGAGGGTGTTATTGGTAATCAGGATATGCAATTGAGTGCTTGCCCTGGTTGAATTTTCTCTGCGCTGCCTTTGCGTTCTCAGCGTCTCTGCGGTGAGCCGGTTACCTCACCGGAGAGAGACGCCGAGCGCGCAGAGGATGCGCAGAGACTTTCAAACGGCGACACGACCTTGACCTCTGACCGCAGTGTGTTGCCGCAGCGCTTCGGCGATGGGAGCCACGTGATCGCGATAACGAATTACCTGTTTGTAATAACCCGCCGCCACGCGCGCCTCCCCATAGGTTTCATAGAAAGGCGGTTCCTGAAACTCGTAGTTTCTTTCATCAGCAACGCGCCACAGGCATTCAGTCTTGAGAGAGTCAACGCCTTCGTCCGCAAGTATCCGATCCGCTTCCACCGTCAGTTCGGAGTAAGCGCGCAGGTCCCCAAGTTTTTGCGTTAACACTTCATCTTCCAACTCGATTCGAATCAGATCTGACGGCTTCGGAGCGGCGTGATTGAAACCATTGTTAACGAGCAGCACCGCAAAATTCTCAATGCCAGGAACGGTGAGTGAAGCAATTTTGATAGCGGCGTTGATGACCAGGCGGCAAACGTCGTGCGCCGGGTTATAACCCTCAAACTCATCCCCGACGACGTATTCAATCTTGTAATTGATTAGCTCGGCGGCCAACTCGTCCGCCATTTTGCAGAAGAGCGTCGTATCACCATTCAATATCGCCGAGTAAATCTGCGCGTCAGTCAACGGGCCATAAATAGCGCCCGGCTGGCTACTGAGTTTATTCAGAATGCTGGTGGTGCGGTGAAGTCTTGATTCACCGGAATGGCTCGAGCCATCGGTGAACACAAAAACGCGCGGACGCGCCAGACTCACCCAGCGGTAGACACGCAGCTCATGACCCGGATGCGCAATTACGAGAGCCGCCGGTCGATTTCGTAATGACTGAAGGGAAGGCACTGAAGTGATAATACACGCGCGCGCGCGTTGAATCACACAGTCGTTGTCACGTGGCAGAAGCCAGACCGTCAGGAAGGGCTGATAGAGCCCTTGCTCACGCGCGGGCTTCCGCCTCTAGAGCGGCGGCGGCTCGGGCGGCTTGCCGGGATTCAGGAATTGCAAACCACTATCGCGCAGTTGCTTGTTTAGATTCGCGACGTCTTCGGCGATGAACTTATTCAGCTCGGCAAGAAAGTCTTTCAACTGCTTCGAGAGATCGTCGATTCTAACCAGTTCATCGGCGGTGGGCGCGGCGGTGTAGCTGTCGAGACCGCCGGCGACGCCATTGATTTGCTGCAACAGCGGACGCGGTTCGTCGGGAAGTGCCGGCCCGGCGCTACCCGTATTGTCAGGAGCGGAAGCCAGCTTCTTCTGAATTGCAGTCAGCGCGTCGGAAAGTTTCTGCACTGACTCGTTCACTGGTTTGGGAACCTCGGTATTGTCCTTCAGCGAAGCTTGCAGCGTGGTGATCTGCGTCTTCAAAGTTGTCATCGTCTTGCGCGCAGCCTCAGCAGACTTCTGCAACGCATAGGTTTTCGCAATCGCTTCATTCAACTTGCCACGATCGGCTTCCACAATCTGAATACGCGGATCTTCCTGGACGGTAATGTTGCCAATGGCCGTCTTGTCGCCCACGGCAATCTTGAGCATATAAGTCCCCGGCAGCACACGCGGTCCGCGCGGCGCGCCAAAGAAACCACCACCACCACCGCCTTCGCCCTGACCTGGCGGTGGCGGCGCGGGCGGGTTCAGTCGCAAATCCCAAACCATGCGATTGAGTCCCGCTTCCTTCGGTCCTTTCAAGTCGCGCACGACCGCGCCGCTCGCATCCGTAATCGTCAGCTTCACCTCATCCTTTTCTTTCGGCTTGTCTTTCAAGTAGTAATCGATCACAGCGCCATACGGCGGATTGGGGGCCGCGAACCACTTGTGGCCGGTGTTGCCCTTGCGTCCGTAGAGCCGGAAGTGTGTGGCCGGCGCGACGTCGAACAGATGAATGTCTGATGTCAGAATACTTTCCGACGCGCGTTCGAGCGGACTAAGATCGTCGAGCACCCAAATTGATCGTCCGTGCGTTGCCAGCACGAGCGCATTGTCACGCGAATGAATTTGAATATCGTCAACGCGAACGAGCGGTAGATTACCTTTCAGTCGCGTCCAACGGCCACCGCGATCAAACGAAACGTAAGCGCCAAACTCGGTTCCCAGAAATAGCAGATTCTGGTTGCGCGGATGCTCGCGAATTACGCGCGCGGTCACGCCCGCGGGAATGTTCGACTTAATCGACTTCCACGATTCACCGTAATCCGTTGTGACAAACATGTAGGTGCTGTAGTCGTCAGCGCGATGGCCATCGAGCGTGAGATAAGCCGTGCCTTCGGCATATCGGGAAGGCACAACGCGGCTGACGTAAGTATCTTTCGGCACGCCGGGCACTTTATCGGTAATGTTCTTCCAGGTCTTGCCGCTGTCGCGCGAGATTTGCAGGTTGCCGTCGTCCGTGCCCGCGTATAGCAGGCCTTCCTTAATCGGCGACTCGGCAAGCACCACAATCTGTCCGAAAGTTTCGACACCATCGTGGCGCGAGAGCGTGTCTTTGCCGGGCAGCGCGCCCATGATCGGCAACTTCTCGCGGTCCTGATCTTTCGTTAGATCATCGCTCCAGGTCCAGGTGTTGCCGCGATCGGTGGAACGAAAAACGCGATTGCCCGCGAAATAGATGGTTCGATTGTTAAATGCTGATATGACGATCGGCGAATTCCAGTCGAAGCGATAACGCTTCTCGCCCGGTCGCGCTTCCGGCCGGATGGACTTACGTTCGCCGGTTCTCATCTCCAAACGCGACACAGTTCCGTTCTGCGACTCAACGTAGATGATGCTCGGATCGGTTGGATCAACTACCGAATAGAAACCGTCGCCGCCGCCGGTGCGATACCAATCGTCGTTGGTAATGCCTTCCTGGTTGAGAGTGCCGCTTGGGCCCGACCAACTGCCGTTGTCCTGCAAGCCGCCGTAAACCCAAAACGGTTTCTGGTTATCCAGCGAGACTTCGTAAAACTGTCCGAGCGGAATTGTGTTGATGAAATCCCAGGTGCGACCACGATCGTAGGAAGCGTGCAGGCCGCCGTCGGAACCAGCCAGCACGTGATTTGAGTTGGCCGGATCGATCCAGACCGCGTGGAAGTCTCCGTGAATGCGCTGCACCAGATTTTGGTTCCAGGTCTTGCCGCCATCGTCGGAATTGAACATGTTCGCTGCCAACTGCCAGATACGCTGGTCGTTGTTTGGATCGACGCGAACCTGGCTGTAGTACATCGGGCGCGAATCAGTGTCGCTCAGCTTGCGCCAGGTTTCGCCGCGATCGTCGGAACGAAACGCTCCACCCTTGGCGTTTTCAATTAACGCGTAAATGATGTTTGTGTCGCCACGATAAATATCCAAGCCAATGCGGCCGGTGATGCCTTCGGGCAACCCCTTCGTCAACTTATTCCAGGTGGCGCCGCCGTCGACAGTCTTGTAAATTGCGCTGGCCGTGCCGCCGCCGTTGAATCCCCAGGGCGTGCGCCGGCGTTGGTAAGCAGCGGCGTAAAGCGTCATCGGACTTTGCGGATCCATGGCGAGATCGATCACGCCGGTGTCTTCGTTGATGAAGAGCACGTTCACCCAGGTCTTGCCGCCGTCAGTCGTT
>JANLYZ010000089.1:0-1584 GCA_031365905.1 Chloracidobacterium sp.
TTTTCACTCCAGCAGGAATTAAACTCCGAACATACCGCCCGACTTCCCTAACGAGATCAGTCGACCCCGACAACTTTTCAATCCGCGCGACAATCGCCGAACCGACCACGGCCGCGTCAGCGTACGCGCAAGTTTCCGCCACCTGCTCGGCGCTGGAGATACCGAAACCTACCGCCACTGGCAAACTGGAAAACTTCCGCACGCGCGCGACGAGTAATTCTGCCTCACTACTCAAATTCTCGCGAGCCCCGGTGACACCAGCCCGTGATACAGCATATACAAAGCCGCTTGCATGTGCAGAAATCAGCCGCAAGCGCTCGTCGGTTGACGTTGGCGCTACCAGAAAAATCATGTCCAGGTCATTCAACTTCAAGGCTGCGGCAAACTCTCCCGACTCCTCAGGCGTTAAGTCGGTCACCAGGATGCCATCGATACCTGCAGCGCGAGCGTCGCGCGCAAGTTTATCGATACCGTATTGCAATAGCGGATTGAAGTAACTGAACAGGACCAGCGGAGTGTCGATCTTAGTGCGGACGCTGGCAGTGGTTGCGAAAATTTCGTTCAACCCGAAGCCGTCCCTCAGTGCGCGCTCAGAAGCGCGCTGAATCACTGGGCCGTCCGCCATTGGATCGCTGAAGGGAACACCAAGTTCGATGACAGTTGCGCCGGCGTTTGCTAGTTCGACTAACAAGTCGGCGGTGGTATCGAGATCAGGATCGCCGGCAGTGATGAAGGGAATGAAGCCCGGCTTCCCTTCCCGTTTTAACTTACTAAATGCGTCTTCGATTCGGCCCAAGACTGAGACTCCAGACTTCCGTGCCATGTAACGCAAACTGTTAGCTTGCGCGTAACCCCGGCTACCGCGATCCGCAAACTAACAGTTTGCGTTACGTACTCTCTTGAACCGTGTTCACATCTTTATCGCCGCGTCCGGAGAGATTCACGATCACGATCTTGTTAGCGGTCAATTCCGCCGCGACTTTGATCGCATGAGCCACCGCATGCGCTGATTCCAGCGCCGGAATAATTCCCTCGAGCTGTGATGACAGGTGGAACGCGTCCAGCGCTTCCGCGTCCGACACCGAAGTGTATTCAACTCGACGGAAGTCGTGCAGCGACGCATGCTCCGGCCCGATCGAAGCGTAATCAAGACCTGCCGAAATCGAATGCGTAGTTGCAATTTGTCCGTGCTCGTCCTGCAAGACGTAGCTCATTGTGCCTTGCAACACTCCCGGCCGCCCGCCGCCATTCTGATTGAAACGCGCCGCGTGTTGACCCAGTTCGTTGCTGCGGCCACCAGCTTCAACGCCAATCATGCGCACGGACTCGTCACTTAGAAATGGGTGAAACATGCCAATCGAATTCGAGCCACCGCCGACACACGCGATGAGGATATCGGGCAAGCGCGACTCTCTCTCCATGATCTGTTCGCGTGTCTCACGCCCGATCACGGTTTGAAAATCGCGCACCATCAGCGGATAAGGATGCGGGCCGAGAGCGCTGCCGAGCAGGTAGTAAGTATCTGCAACGTTCGTCACCCAATCGCGCAGCGCTTCATTGATCGCGTCCTTGAGCGTGCGCGAG
>JANLYZ010000116.1:0-1819 GCA_031365905.1 Chloracidobacterium sp.
AACTGCTGTCGCTCGATGAAGAGATCAAGTTAGACAAGCGCCGCAATCACACGATTGAAGCGGTTGTAGATCGTCTCCTGATCAAACCCGGAATCAAGGAACGTCTTGCGGAATCTGTGCGCACCGCCTTGAAACTTACCGGCGGCGCCGTCCTTGTTTCTGTCGTCGACGGTGAAGAGAAACTTTATTCGGAGCGCATGGCTTGCGTGATTTGCGGCATCAACGTTCCGCCGCTCGAGCCGCGTTCGTTCTCCTTCAACTCCGCCTACGGCGCCTGCAAACGTTGTCACGGCCTGGGCACGGTGCAGGAAATCGATCCGGCGAAACTAATTCCCGACGCGAATGTCGCTGCGGACAAACTGGTGTTCATGGGGCCCGTGGATCGGCAAGGCTCGGCATACTTGAAAAGCGCTTTGCTGGCCGTCGCCAAACATTTCAATGCTGACCCCAAGGCTCCCTTTGCGGAACTGCCAAAAGAAGTCAGCGACGGATTCTTCCACGGCGCTACCGGCCAGTTAACTTTTCGCCAGGGCCTCTATTCATATCAGTCTCCCTGGAAAGGCGCGTTACGCTGGCTGCGCGATCGACTTAACGAAGCACCTTCCGAAAAAGTCAGGTTCAGTTTGGAAGAACTCGTTTCGCCCTCGGTTTGCCCCGATTGCAAAGGCAGGCGGCTGAGGTCTGATTCGCTCGCGGTGCGCATAGGTGGACGAGGCATCGGCGAATACACCTCGCTGCCTATCGAGGATTCGGTTGCTGCGTTTGAAGCGATCAAGTTGAATGCGCGTGAGGAACAGATCGCCGGTCAGATACTGCGCGAGATACAAAGCCGTTTGCGTTTCCTGGAGAGCGTCGGCCTAGGGTATCTAACGCTTGATCGTCCGTCTTCAACCCTGTCAGGCGGCGAAGGTCAACGCATTCGTTTGGCAACCCAGATTGGTTCACAACTTCGCGGCGTGCTCTATGTTCTCGATGAGCCTTCGATTGGCCTGCACCCGCGCGATAATCAGAAACTGCTCGACACTTTGGCGGCGCTGCGCGACCTCGGCAACACGGTGCTGGTCGTTGAGCACGACGAAGAAACAATTCGCCGCGCCGATTACGTGGTGGATTTGGGACCAGGCGCCGGCGCACACGGCGGCGAGTTGGTCGCTTTTGGAACTGCCGAAGATGTTGCTCACAACCCGCGCTCGATTACTGGTCTCTATATCAGCGGCTTGAGAAAGATTGAAGTACCGCTCGAAAGGCGCGCGGCAAACGGGAAGTGTCTGACAGTACGCGGAGCAAGCGCCAACAACTTGAAAGAGATTGACGTTACTTTCCCGCTCGGATTGTTGACAGTGATCACCGGCGTTTCTGGTTCAGGGAAATCCACGCTGGTTGCCGATATTCTGTACCCATCGCTGGCGCGTCATCTTTATGGTTCGCTTGCCGAGCCGGGCGCTTGTACGTCAGTTGAAGGCTTGGAAAATGTGGACAAGGTGATTGAGATCGATCAGTCCCCAATCGGCCGTACGCCGCGATCTAACCCGGCAACCTATACCGGACTGTTCACGCCGCTGCGCGAGCTTTATGCGATGCTGCCAGAATCTCGCGAACGCGGCTATAAGCCCGGACGATTCTCATTCAATGTTAAGGGTGGACGTTGCGAGGGTTGTGAAGGGGACGGCATGAAGCGCATCGAGATGAATTTCCTGCCCGATGTTTATGTGCTCTGCGACGTTTGTCGTGGCGCTCGCTACAATCGCGAAACGCTGTCAGTCAAGTTTAAGGGCAAGTCGATCGCAGACTTGCTCGACACCACCATTGAAGAAGCGTT
>JANLYZ010000182.1:0-3228 GCA_031365905.1 Chloracidobacterium sp.
TTGCGGGCGGGACGCCCGCGGTCCCAGCAAATCACTTGGACCGGTTTGTTTCGACGAGAACGGCGCGATTTGGTTAAGATGGTTCTGCTGGTTTTGTGAACGTGTAAAACCGATGAGCTTCGAAACAATCGAAAACAACGATCCGGGCACCGAAGCGACAGGAGGCAAATTGCAACTCGTTCGCGCAGGTTCGTCGCAGTTTGGGATCTTCGCCGATGAGATTTCGGCGATCGTTGTCTGGCAGGAACCTGCTCCGTTGCCGCACGCTCCCAGTTCCGTGCTTGGCGTGGTCAGCATTCAGGGGCGCATGTTGACCGTGCTGGATCTCGCCGCGATTGTTGTGGGCGAAGATGCTATGCGCAACGCTGCCGGAAACTTGATTGCATTGTGCGGAGACGAACAACTCGCTCTGGCCGTGGACGCAGTCGGCGAAACCATCACCTTCACAGAAAATGATTCGCTGACAAAGTCGGACGCGGAGCTCACGTCTCTATCCGGAATCTTGAATCATCAAGGCGCAGAGATAAAGGTTCTTAACCTTCCCGGTCTGTTTCCCTCCGTTTTTCAGGGACGGCAACGCCGCCAGCGTCAGTTCTAATCCTTGCTGAAACCCATTCTGGTCTGATCCTCGTTTGTCCGCGTGAATCCGCGGCTTACTATCTTCTGCTCCGAATGTGAAAATTCTGCCCGAGTGTTAGAATCGAAACGATCCAGTAACTAACGAGCTTTTGAATCTGCGAGCGCGCTTCCTTCGGTAATCGTCGCTGCCACTCAATAACTCATCATTGTTCACTTTGCGATGCACGAACAGGCTTTCCAAATTCTTGAGTACGATGAGCTGCGAGCCCTGATTGGGCGCGGCGCGCAAACGCCCATGGGCCAGGCGCGTGTAGCTGCGCTAAAGCCTTTCGCGGATGTTGCCGAACTGAGAAAAGAGCTGGCTGCCGTCGCAGAATGTGTCGCACTAAGAAAACGCGGAGGCTCCTGGACGTTCAGCGAACTCGGCGACCCGTCGGAGAAGTTGGCGTTGCTGCGGGTGGAGGGAACGATCCTCGAACCCTTCGCGATGCTCGAGATCAAGTCGCTCTCGGATCACGCGATGTCTGCACGCGCTTCGATTCTTGCGGAACGCGAGACGTCGCCCGTGCTGTGGCGTTTGGTGGAACGATTGCCGGTTGAGCTGAGCCGTCTCAGCGCGCGCATTGCGAATAAGATTCTCCCGAGCGGCGAACTCGATGATCGTGCCAGTCCTGAACTTGCGCGCATCCGTCACGAGATTGTCGGCCTGCGCTCGCGCATCACCCGCACATTGGAAAGCCTGATGCGCAAGTCTGGCGAGGCAATACAGGATGAGCTGGTCACAATTCGCAATGATCGGTTTGTGATTCCGGTTAAGTCAGATCACCGCGCGCGCGTCAACGGCGTAGCGCATGGTTATTCATCGTCAGGCGCAACGGCATTCATCGAGCCGCTGGAAACAATTGAGGCGAACAACGAGTTGCAGGCGCTTCATGAAGCGGAGGCGCGCGAGATTTACAAGATTCTGTTTGGCTTGACGCAGGAAGTGCGCGAACAGTTGCCGGCTCTTGAGTTGGCGGCCGATGCCGTGGCCGAACTCGATTTCATCAACGCGAAAGCAGTCTTCCATCAGCGGTTCAACTGTGTGATTCCTGAGATCGCCGGGAGCGCGCCCGCGAGCGCGCCCGGGAGCGCGGGCATCCTGCCCGCTCCTCCTAACACAACAGTCGCTCTTGAATTAATCGAAGCCCGCCACCCACTCCTCGAAGAAAACCTGCGCGCCTCTGGCGGCGCAGTAGTTCCTGTTTCATTCGCGCTGGATGAAGCAAACAACTCGATGGTGATTTCCGGCGCGAACGCCGGCGGCAAAACTGTGGTTCTCAAAACCGCTGGACTGCTGTCGCTGATGGCCCTTTCCGGGGTGCCGGTTCCGGCTCGTGAGGCGAGGATTCCCTTCTATGCAACAGTTGTCGCCGACATCGGCGACCATCAATCGTTGGCAGCAAACCTTTCTACCTTCACTTCGCATATTGCCAACATCTCGCGGATGATCGAACTCTGCAAAGCGCCAGCACTGGTCCTGCTCGACGAAGTTGGCACCGGCACCGATCCCGAAGAAGGTTCAGCATTGGGCGTTGCGGTGGTCGATCACTTCCGCAAGGCTTGTGGCGCGCAAGTGATGGCCACCACGCACTACAGTGGCTTGAAAATGTACGCTGCAAACGAAGCAGGCGTGCTTAACGCGAGCGTCGAGTTTGATGAAAAGACCTTGCAGCCAACTTACCGTTTGATTGTTGGCGTGGCTGGCTCGTCCTCCGGACTTGAGATCGCGCGACGCTTTGGAATTCCCGGGGGTTTGATTGATGCGGCGCTGGAGTTGGTTAGGGATTCTTCACGACAGGCGTCGGAGTATTTGCGACGAATCAAACGCGAAGCCGAGGAAGCCGAAGCTTTGCGAGCTGCGCTTGAGGAAGAACGCGCCGCGGTAGCGGAGAAGTTTGCGTCGCTCGACAAGCAAGCGGAACGGCAAGAGCGCGAGCGGCAGGATATTTTCCGGCGCGCACTGGATAAGACTGTAAGCGAATTTGAAAAGCGTTCGCGCGAGCTGGTCGCAACTATCCAGGACCGTTCCGAGCGTTTGAAGGTTGATCGTGAATCTCAGCGTCGGGTAGCAGAACTTAAACGCGAAGCGCAGCGCGCGACTACTGAGGGCAGCAAACGGGAAGCGATGTCTGCGGCGCCGGCCAGCACGAGTGGGCGCGGAGTGCGCGTAATGCGCGATGGGTTGGTCGTTAAGAAAGAAAAGGAATTTGAAGAGAACAAGTCCGCCGAGGACGAATATACAGCGGCCGAAGTTCGCGAGATTGCAGTGGGCGACACGGTGAAGCTGCGCTCGTTTGGTTCGGTCGGGATTGTTGACAGTCTAAAAGGAGACGAAGCGGAAGTGCGCGTGAAGTCGCTGCGGTTTAGAGAGAAACTGGAGAACCTCGAACGGGTCGAGTTATCAGCTTCGGCGAAAGTGAAAACCGAAAAGCTCGCGAGTCTGCGAGCCGGACGCGGGACTGAAGTTCAACTCAAAGCGGTGCAGGGAAATGGCCGCTCAGAAATAAACGTGATTGGACAAACGACGGATGAGGCGGTCGATGCGGTTGATAAATTTCTCGATGAAGCATCGCTCGCGAGTTTGAGCCAGGTGCGCATTGTGCATGG
>JANLYZ010000187.1:0-63618 GCA_031365905.1 Chloracidobacterium sp.
CGCTGCCTACCGCCCAACCGCGACTCACGTCGACAAAAGATACGGCATTGAAACGAATGTTGTTTGTGGTTTGCAATTGCCCGCGCTGCCAGGTTTCGCCTCCGTCTGACGTTTGCAAAATCGTGGCGCCCGCGCCCACCAGCCAGCCAACGTTTTCATCGATGAAGTAGCCGCCAAGCAGGAGATAACGTGTTGGCGCTTGCAATTTACTCCAACTCGCGCCGGAGTCGCGCGTCGTGTAGAGTGCGCCGCCTTCACCAAAAGCCCAGCCGCGCCCCCCGCGGCTGAAGAGTGCGCGCAGCAAACGCGCGTCGACATTTGCGCCACGCAGGTTCACGCGCTGCCAATGCTCGCCGCCGTCCGCCGTCTTCATCAGATAGGCGCGCTGTTCGTCGTTTGATTTGAGTTCGTAAACATTTCTTTCGCAAAGCAACCAGCCGTTGGATTCGTCGGCAAAGTAGAGATCGCGAATCACATCTTCCGTCGGCTGCGGTTTCGCTTGCCATGTCTTGCCGCTATCGTGCGTCGAGAGCAGAGCGCCATGACTGCCAACCGCCCAACCGCGATCTCGATCCAGAAAGTAGACCGCGTGAAGCCAAGCTAAGGAACTGGTGCGTTGTTTAGTCCAGGAAGCTGCGGAGGCGGTGGACGCCGCGAGAAGGCAAGAGGCAGAAAGCAGTAGGCAGAAAGCAGTGAGCGACCGAGCGCGGCTATGCCGCCTGATGTGCGGAAGGTCTTTGACCTTCCGAAAGGCCTCGGTATCTTTCGGGGCTGCGCCCCTTAAATTTTTCATCAGTCCCGCGCACCCTTGGGCATAGCCCCAAAATCTCTATAGAGTTTTCCGGAAGGGCAGAGCCCTTCCGCACATCAGGCGGCACAGCCGCGATCTCCTGCCTCCTGCTCCTGCCTCCTGCCGTCTTTATGGAAAGATCCCGCCGGTAAAGATTCGCGCGAAGCTTAAGATCGGGAAGAAGGTCATGATCTTTTGCATGCTCTTCAACTTGTTGCCGGGAACGATCACCTGATCGCCGGGAACGAGGTAAGTCACATCCGGAGCGCGGCCCTTGTAAATCGCGCTCAGGTTCACTGCGATTGGTTTTAGGTTTCCGTCAGCCTGCCGCCGCAGCACAACCACCTTGCTTCGATCACCCGTTGAGAGAACGCCGCCGGCTTCACTAACCGCCTCTGAAACAGTCAGGCGATGAGACATCATGCGAATGCCCGGCTGGCCCACATCGCCGATGACGCTGTAGCGGTATGACGATGCCTTGTCGAGCGAAACCGTAACTTGCGGGTCGATAATGTATTCGTCGTAACGTTTCTTAATTGTCTCCGCGACTTCATCAACGGTTTTCCCGTTAACGAAAACTCCGCCAGGAATCAGCGCCAGCGAAATGCGGCCACTCGGCGGAATCATGATTCCCGATCGCGAGTAACGATCCTGTCCGAAGACGTTGACTGAAACTACGTCTTCCGGTCCAAGTCGGTAGGTATTGAAAAAGTTGTTGTAGTAAGGAACAACCGCCGCTTCTTCCGACGCCTGCTCGTGTCGATTCGCTTGCGTGTCTTCAGGAACGTCAGGAGCTGTGGCGCTGCCGTCAACATTTTTCTTCGCGGCTGCGGGGTCAGCTAACAAAGTGTTAGCGAGGTTCTTTGGATCTTGATCCGTAGCTGGAGCTTGAGTTGTTGCCGGAGCCTGATCACTCGTTGCCGTTTTGTCGTCGACGGATTTCTCCGGCTTCACGGTTGGATCTTGTGGAGTCGAGGGGTTGGGCCCAGGAGTTTTGGCTGCGAAACGCTGACGCGTCTTGTTGGCATCCGCTGCCGGAGTTTGAGCAAACACGACGACGCTTGATGCAACCATGATCGCGGCGGCTGCCAGTGCCAGCAGGACTTTGTTTACTGTTTTCATTGCTACCTCCAAAGTATCCAAGAGCAGGCAGGATGCCTGCGCTCCCAGCTATCGGCCTCTGCCGAAGAGAATTATCTTGATCGTTTCGAATAGGATTATGGCGTCGAGCATCAGGCTCTGGTTCTTGATGTAATAAAGATCGTATTGCAGCTTCTGCCGCGCATCCTCGACCGAAGCGCCGTAGGGATATTTAATCTGCGCCCAACCGGTCAGGCCCGGCGCGATCAGATGCCGCTGTTCGTAGTAGGGAATTTCTTCCGCTAACTGCGAAACGAAATGCGGACGTTCGGGACGGGGTCCCACGAAATCCATGTCGCCGCGAATGATGTTCCAAAACTGTGGTATCTCGTCGATGCGAAGTTTGCGAATTACTTTGCCGACGCGCGTAGTGCGATCGTCGTCTGCGCTCGCCCAAACCGGACCGGCCTTCTCTGCGTCAGTCCGCATCGAGCGAAACTTCATCACCATAATCGCGCTGCCGTTTTTCCCGACGCGTTCCTGTTTGTAGAGAATTGGGCCGCGCGAATCGAGCTTGATTAGGATTGCCGTGACGACAGCAATGGGCAGCGACAACAGTCCGCCCACCAAAGCCACAATTCGGTGGACGACGGTCCGCGTTATCCCCGAAATCTTTGCCTGCCGGCCGCGACTCGAGAAGATTAACCACGAAGGGCGAACCATGTTGAGCGAAACGCGCCCGGTCACGCGTTCGTAAAACGACGCCCCTTCTTCGATGTTTACGGTCCCGGCCAAACTCAACTGCAACAACTCGGTCGTCGGTAACTGTCCACGCCGTTCGCCCATGGCGACGATGATGCGATCGATGCCTTCGCGCCGGACGACTTCGTCCAGTTCGGAAGTCAGCCCAATGACGCGCGGATTTATCAAGCTCTTTCCGAGCAGTTCCGGATCGTTGCCGACGAAGCCCGCGATGCGGTAACCCGCATCGGGTCGTTCCAGCATCTCGCGCGCAACTTCCACCGCGAATGTTCCCGAACCCACAATCAAAATCTTTTCGCCAAAGTCGGGATGACCCAGCAGCCAGTGAATGGAGACTCGCCAACCGACCATGAGTCCCAACGCCAGCGGCAACGCGATCAGCGAAATGCCGCGACCCAGCATCAACTGGGGAAACGCATAGAAGGCCAGCGCCAACGCCACCCACGCCAAACCAAGCGCCTGCACCAGTCGCAGCACGAGCTCGCGGCGGTCGTGCATGACCACGAAATCGTAAAGATCGAAAAGGTAAAAAGCGGCGAGACAAAAAAGCGTGGCGAGTGCGGCTTTCAAAAATCCCTGCCGCAGCGCCAGCTCGTTGTGCGCGTCGTCAACGCCCAACCGCAAATAGACCGCGCCAACAATCGCGCCGAAAACAACCGCGGCTTCGGCGAGCAGCAGGAGACTGGTCCGGGTATTTGCGCGCGTTGCTCTCAACTTGCGATTGCCACCTCTTCTTCTTCTTCAAATTCATCCACCAGCACGAGCTCATCTGCCTCAGGCAAAGATCTACGCGGCCGGTAGTTGCGTTGCTGGTAGTAGTAAGAATTGGATTCGAGTTCTTCGTCGGCACGATTCAGAACAACGCCGAGCATTCGTTCAGGCGGCAATTGGGCCAACAGCTTATCGACCATCGCGTAGCGCGTCTTGCCAGCGCGCACCACCATCAGCGCGCCGTCAGCTCGATTGATCAAGAGGTTCGCGTCGGTAAAGATGCCGAGCGGTGGCGCATCGATGATGATGAAGTCAAACAAACTGCGCGCCTCGGCAATCACACCGGCGTAAGTTGGGCCGGAAAGCATTTCGGCGCAGTCGTCGCGGGCCTGGCCGCCCGGCAGCAGGTAGAGCCCAGCGGGATCGAGACGGACCACAGCTTCACGCAGACTTAGTTCACCGCCCAACACTTCTGAAAGTCCGCGCGGCGCATCGATCGCCAAATAATCAGTGGCGCAGGGCTGGCGCAGATCGCTATCTATCAACAAACAGCGCACGCCTTCAGTTTGCGCGAGCAACCACGCGAGATTTAGTGCCGTCAACGTTTTGCCTTCGCCCATGCCGGCGCTCGTGATCACAAGCGTGCGCATCTGCTCGCGCTCACCCGCTTGCAAAATACGCGTGCGCAGTGAACGAAACTGTTCGCAGTAAGCCGAGCGAGGTTGCGTGATAGCGACGAGATGAGGCTCGACGCGCGCGGCGTCCACGTCATAAGAGACGAGTCCGGTCGCGCGCGCCAGGCTAACAGCGTTCAAGGTTGCCCCAACAGCACGCGGCGCCGGTCGTTCGGGGAGTGCCATCCCGTCAGAAGCATCCGCAGTGTGCGCAGTGAACGCTGAACTTTGCACCGGCGCTTCAGCACGACGAGGAAAAGAAGAAGCCTTGAACCACTGCTCTTCGATCTCGGTGCCGGAGGGAACGATGCGATTTGTGCGGATCTCTCCGCGATCTACCGATTCAGGTGCCTGGGGAGCGCTAACATTCGCGTTGGTCGCGCCGGCACGTTTTAATGCGTCGTAAACTCTGCCCATATGATTCTCCTGTCAGAACCGCCTGCGTTAGCGGGCGGCTTTTCTAATGCTGTTTAGGCCACCCGCTTACGCAGGTGGTTCTGACCCATTGCCGTTACCGGCCGCCCAGAGTTCGGCGCGGCTCGCCTCCGAAAAGATCCTTGCCGACAATTCTTTTGGTTCGGCGCTTGGCGCCCGTCGTTCCGCGCGCGGCAACATATCGAGACTCTCGGCCACTTCTTCAATAATCTCGCGACCGATAGTCAAAGTGCCGGCGGCATAACCAGCCAGCAGAGCGTTGTCGCAAAGGTTGTTGATGTTGCGGGGAATGCCTTCCGTGCAGCGATAGATGTAATCGATTGCGGCGGCGGAAAAGATGTCGGTCCGCGCGGCGCCGGCGACGAGCAGACGAGATGTGATGTAACGATCGGTTTCTTCAACGGTCGGCAATGCTTTGATTACACATCGCAGGGCCACACGCTGTTTGAGTTGACGCAGATCAGTATTATTCAAAACGTCGCGCAGTTCCGGTTGTCCGGTGAGCACGATTTGAAGCTGCTTTGCAGTGTCTGATTCGAAATTCGAAAGCAGGCGAATCTCTTCCAGCACCGCGGGCGAGAGTCCTTGCGCTTCGTCGATAATCAAAACCGTGCGCAGCCCGCGCGAATGTCGCGCGTCGAGCGCCCGGCCCAGTTCCACCAGCAACTCCGGCTTTGTTTCCCACCTTTGAATGTCGAGCAGCGAGGCCACGTGCTGGTAAAACTCGGTGACTGAGAAGCGCGGGTTGAAGATGTAGGCGACCATTACCGTGCGATCGAGCCGCTGCATCATCCAGCGCAGTACCGTCGTCTTGCCGGTTCCAACTTCGCCCGTCACCACCACCAACCCTTTGCCGCTCTCAATTCCGTAATGCAGGTTGGCCATCACTTCCGTATGCGACGGGGTGAAATAGATGAAGCGCGGATCGGGAGTCAGCGCGAATGGCAATTCTTTGAAGCCGTAAAATTCTGCGTACACTTTCGTTTCCTTTCTTGTCAGAACCGCCTGCGTCAGCGGGCGGATCGAACTCTGGGCCACCCGCTTACGCAGGTGGTTCTGACCTACACAGCGAAGCGCTCAAACACCTGGGTCAGTTTCAAAACCAGCGCCAGCGCTGGTATCGCCAAAAACATCGCCGCGACTCCGGCAGCGATTAACAACTTGCGCCGGCGGGGAATGCTTTGCGCTTCACCCGGCGTCATTAATTCCGGCACGGTGATCAGCACCGGCAGCGACGTGTAATGCGCCGCGTCTTCGCTGGTCTGAATTGTCAGCAATCGTGGCACTTCAAAAAGTCCGGCTAACAGCAAACCAAACGCGAGACCGGCAGCGAGGCCAGATCCCATCAGAGCTAAACGCTTAGGCGCCACTGGCCGCGCCGGGAGGTTCGCCGGGTCGACCACTTGAATGCCCTCACCTTGCTGTTGGCTGGTGGCATCTGCGCTCAGGCCAATCTTCTGCGCCTGCTGGAGCAGCGCATCGTATTGCGCCTTCTTCGTTTGATAATCGCGATCGAGCGCGCCCAGGGCGACCTCGGCTCCGGGAACGTTGTTGATGCGGGCCATCACTGCGCTAATCTGTCCATCGATGTCGCCGAGCATGCTCTGCTGGCGTTTGGCTTCACCGTCAACCAGTTGTAATTCAGACTCAAGATTGCCGACTGTCAGATCTGGACGATCGCGCAGCTTGTCCTGTTTCTCCTTGATGCGAGCCTTCCACTCGACAATCATTTGAGCCATCGCTTCTTTTACAGAATCGACTTCCGCTTGTTTCGCCAGCACATCGGGATGCTTGGGTCGCAGTTCCGTCAGCATGCGAGTTAACTGCGATTCGAGATCAGCTTTACGCGCGACAAGTTGTGCCCAGGCGAGCGTGGTCTTCGGGTCGGTAGTGTTTTCAGCGATGTCGTCTTTCGAATCCTCGGAAGTTTTTTTAACGAGGGCGAGCTGGCTGGTCAGCGCCGACCGACGATCCTGAAGACGTCCGACTTCGGAGATGTAGGCTTTCTGTTGTTCGCGCAATCCGGTCAGTTGACCAACAAGAGACGCAGCTTCAGTCGGCAGGTTGCCGACATTTTTCTGCATGAAGTCGAGCCGCTGCCGATCAACTGCGTCAAGCTCTTCTTTTGTTTGGTTGACCTGCTGATCGATGAACTGCTTGGCAGAGCTGGTCGAGTCAATGGTGTTTTGCGTTTGTTCGTTGATGTACTTGGTGGCTAGCTCCTCGGTGACGGCTTTCGCGCTCTGGGCGGTGCGGCCACGGTAAGTGATATTGAAGCCGTTCGTGATGTCGTTGCGGCTGGTGTTCACTTCGACCTTGATGCTGGTGCGCATGTAGTCGATGAGCACTTCCATCGGCTCGCCGCGTTGCCGCTCGGCTTTGTAGAGATCGTATTTCTGGATCAGGGGCTCGAGCGAACTGCGGCTGGTGACGACCTGCGCGATGCTGTTGATTTGTCGCGTCAGGCTGTCTTCCGTAATCGTGGGCACAACGGAATTGGGCAGCGTCGATGGCTTGACGACGATTAGCGTTGACGACTCGTAGAGGTCGGGCAACTGCCACACGACCCACGACACCGCGGTTGCGATTGCAATCGCCGGCAGAATGATCAACCACTTGCGCTTCCAGGCAATCTTTACGTACTCGCCTGGGGTTCGTTGTCGAAACTCAACACTCATAACTACGCTCCTTGGAATCGTTCAGGTCAGAACCACCTGCGTAAGCGGGTGGCCAGTTAATAAGCCGCCCGCTCACGCAGGCGGTTCTGACAACTACAGGCTCGCTAAAACGCTGCGCGCGTCACCTGCTTCTGCAAACGGCGCTTTGTCGCTCAAGCGCACGGCTTGTTCGAGTTCGCGTCGGGCGCCGTCTTTGTCGCCGCGAGCTTTGAGCGCCATTCCCAGATGGTAGTGATAATTCGGGGCGGGACTGCCGGAGCCGCTCTTCGCCGCGCGGTCATCGAGCGCCACTGCCTTTTGCAGTTGTTCGACCGCGGCGCCGTAGAGTCCTTTTTTGTAATAGACCCAACCAAGCGTATCGACAAAACCGGGAATGTTTGGATTCTTTTGCACGACCCCCTGCGCGAGCCGCACCGCTTCATCGAGATTGCCTTTGCCGTTGACCGCGTAAAGCCAGGCAAGATTGTTGGCAGCAATCACCGAGTTTTGATCCTTGCCGAGAGCCTTGCGGTAGTTGTCGGCGGCCGCGTCATAATTCTGTCGCGAGTCGTCGAGCATGCCGATAAGTGTGTAGGCGGTAGCGTTGTCAGGCCGGCGCTCGAGAATTTTTTGATACTCAGCAATCGCGCGGTCCTGCTGGTTGGTGTTGACGAACAACGCGCCGAGCGCTGAATAAGCGGCGATGTAGTTCGGATCAAGTTCGAGAGTCTTGCGCAACTCTGTTTCCGCCTGTGCTGAGTTACGTTCATAACCGTAGGCCTGCGCCTTCAGGTAATGAAGCGACGCATTCGACGGATAACTATTCAGCACCTGATCGATTCGCGCATGAGCTTTAGCAATTTCGTTGTTGCGCGCGTAGAGCCGAATCAACCCGCTCAAGGCGTTGAAGTTTGTACTCTCCAGCGACAGCGCGTTTTCGTAAAAGCCCGAAGCTTCGTCAGGTTTGTTTTCGGCCAGCGCTACGCCGGCGAGACTGATATAGGGATAGGTGTCTCGCGGTGCGGCGTCGCGCGCCATCATGAAATCCGTACGAGCGTTGGTGGTGTTTCCCTGCTCGAGTATCGCCGCGCCGCGGGACAGATAAGCCTTCACACGAATCTCGGCGAGCAGTTGTGGTGAATTTTGGCGGTCGGGAGCGGTTTGGTTGAGCCGGTCGATTAGTTCCGACGAAAGTCGCTGCGCGCCTTTCGCGTCTCCCTGGGCCAGGTTGATTTGCACTTGCATTAACTTCGCCGGCAGGTAGTCCGGGTAGTTGCGTTCGAGGTCGCCGGCAAATGCACGCGCCTGATCGACGCTGCCCAAATTGAAGTTTGCCTGCGCCATGAAATACATGCCGGCGCGCGAATTCGGTTCTTGTACTAATACCTCTTTCAGGTCTTCCACGGCCGCTTGCAGGTTGGCTGATTCTCCGTTCTGAATGCGAACTCGCGCGCGCAACAAAAGCGCCTGCCGATCGTGCGCATCTTTTTTCAGGACTTCATCAGCCTGCGCGGTCGCGCCCTGCGTGTCGCCGCGCATCAGCATGATTTCGCCGAGGCGATAACGTCCTTGAGTGAAGTCAGGCGACTTCGCGAGGATCTCCTGATAAATGCTGACGGCTTCGTCGAGACGATTGATGGAAGAATAGAAGTCAGCCAAAACGGCCCGGCCTTCGGGTTTGTCTTTGTCGAGCTCGGCCAGCGCCTTGTAAGCGACTTCCGCTTTGTCCAACTGTTTGTTGACCAGATAGAAACTGGCGAGAATAAATCGTGACGCGCGGTTGTTTGGTTCGACGGCGACCGCCTTATTCATTTCCGCTTCGGCGTCTGCGGCCCGGTTCAACTGCACGAGATACTTGCCGTATTCCGTGTGGGCCAATCCGGAATTGCTATTGACGGAAATCGCGCGTTTAAAAGTTTCCTCCGCCTTCGCCTTGTCGTTCATGACAATGTAGAAACGCGCCAGACTCAAATAAGATTCAACGCGTTTTGGATCCAACTCGATCGCGTGATTGATTTCGGCAAACGCCTTGTCGTGTTCGTTGCGCGCATAGAACACACTGCCCAGCAGGATGTGTCCTTCGACGTGATTAGCGTCCTTTTGCAGGATTTGATTCGCGAGGCGTTCGGCTTCAGCGATGAGTTCCGGATGTCCCTTGGCGGCGGCGATATAGTAGTTGCCGAGCTTCACGCGTGCATCGAGATTGTTGCCGTCGAGTTCAGTGGTCTTGCGCAGTTCTTCGAAAGCTTCCTGAAAGCGCTGCAGTCCTTCGTATGAACGGGCCAGGCCCCAGTGTGCCGATGCCAGCTTCTCGTCGATCTGAATCGCATTGCGAAACTCAAGCGAGGCTTCCTGAAATTTTTCGTCCTTCAGATAAGCTTCGCCCTTCTCGACATGCGCTATTTTTGCTTTTTCGGGATTGGTGCAGCCGCTGATTGCGAAGATGGCGGCCAGGAGAACGGATAGAAGGGTGGCGTAATAAGCTTTGGATCGGCACTCGATTTTCATGTTCTTTCCTCTCGTCGGAACGACTAATCCTGGGGCTCAGCCTAGCGGTTCCGGGTTATTGGTCTCTGGTTTTACTCTCGCTTCCGTCCGGTGGCGGGCAATGCCACTCGGGTTTGCCTCGAGAGTGAGACGCTTTTAGAAAAGGGTTAATTGTTCAGGGTTTCCGCAAATTCCGCTGGGACCGCGGGCATCCTGCCCGCAATGAGCGCGAAGCGCGAATCTATTCAAAAGAGGCGGGCAGGATGCCCGCGCTCCCGGAAGTCAGTCTGGAATAAATTCGGGCAGGATGGTTGACGAGCTGGCGGCAAGATCGCTGGCCAGATCAATCGCTGCTTGCAGTGCGGCCGGCTCGGAGTCGTTAACCGCTGTCGTTATGCGAACCATCGCGCCATCCGAGCGGCGCAGGCGCACGCTATCAAGAACTGTGTAAACCTTCCCCCAATACTCACTAGCAACTGCACGGCCACGGCCCTGATACCAGTAAACCAGCAACTCTTTGTGGTCGCCGTTTTGGATCAAATATTTGTTGGCAACGAATGCGGGTCGTCCTTTGGGAGTAATCGTAATTTTTCCGGGCTCGCTCATTACCCAGCCTGCTCCGGGCAAACAATTCAGGGGACTGTGATAGGTGGCGCCATCGCGTTGGCTCGCGTAGTAACCCACATAGAAATTCGCCGTGCGCCCACCCTGCACGCGATAGTTTCGCAATAGGTAATCGCTCGCGCGCAACACCGCGAGGGTCTCATTGTCAAACTGCGCATCACCGCCAGTCTGTTCCCACGCTCCGATCTGTTTGGGAAAATCTTTAAGACTCTTGCGTTCGACGTGCGCTTCACCCAGATAATTCCAGGCGTTGACGGCGAACCCACCGGCGAGCAGTACCACAAACAAGATCGCGAAGCGCCAGGATTTCATTAGTCCGCTCCTTCCGCTCGCGCGAGCTGAACATTTGGAATTTGGCGAAGGGACTTACGGGAAAACTTCTTGGTTGAATTCACGCGATCGAGCAGCCAGCCGACGCCAAACAGCATGAGCGACGCGACAACGTAAATCACCCAACCTGAAAAGCTGTGGAAGAAACCGTCGGCCACTTGAGTTCCATAGTAGCGAGCGAGAATGCCGGTGCCGCTAACTCGCAGAGCGTTTGTAAAGATTGCGATGGGCACGGCTGACAACACGATGATCGTGGAGCGCCAAAAGCCAAAGCTCTTGGCTGGGAGCGCAGACATCCAGTCTGCTTCGTTCGTGGCCTCGCCAGCAGGCAGGCAAGATGCCTGCGCTCCCGGCCCGTCATCTCCGCGCGGATGCGTGAAGTAAGCGAAGACGACAGCCAGCGTAACCAGCGTCATCAGCGAGCGTATCCCACTGCAAGCCTCAACCACTTCGAGCTTCTTCGTCTCGCGCGCACCAAGCGGCATCAACTCAATAACGTTGCCCTGTCGCAACACCGGAATATCAAAAACCGCCATCGCCCAAACTGCGCAGCGCGAAGCAAAAAGCTGCAAGGGAAAGGCAATCTTGTTGAAGAGGATGGTGGGGATTGGAATCGCCAGCAGCAGCAGGAGCAAAGGAACTATCAGCAGGCGCAGCAGACCAAAGCCCCAGAAATATAAGACGGTTCCCGCGAGCATCACGACGAGCGAGGTCCGCTGCACATAGAGTTCGGCTCCGGCAGTGCCCGCCCACAAAGCAAGCAAGGCAAACAACACTGCCCCCAGGCCCCACGGCATTGAAGGGCGAAGCGCAGTGCGCGTTAATCGTTCTCGCTGGCTCCAGAGAATGAAGCCGATGATGAAGGGAATGAGCAGACCGTGGGAATAGTTTTCGTCACTCCACCAGTCGTGGCCGAGTTTTCCGAGCACGGTCGCGTAGGCGAAGCCGAGCGCCGACACGATGGCCAGAATTTTCCAGAGATGGGTTGCGGCAGGGACGCCTGAGACTGCGGGGACCTTCATAGGGGCACTCAAGTTTGGCTAACGGTTTCAGGTATTCCGCAGGGAAAGGGGCAATTTCCGTTGCGAACGCTCCCGTTTGAGACTTGCGATCTCAAAATCACCATCTGAAAACCGAGATGGCTCAAGTTAAGTAAAACGTATAAAGCACAGCAAATTCCGGTAACAATCAAGGCGCTGAAACTTTTATTTCACCTAACGGATTCGGGCACCACACGACGGCAAGTGACCGGCCATGATCTAAACTGATAATCGCGAACCTTAGGGAATACTGCGGCTATAGAATTCCATACGAACTGATTAACTGCGCGACATTCTTTCGCAGGTCAAACCTGGCCATGACTTTCTGGCGTCCCGCCTCGCCCATTCGCATTCGCGCTGAAGGATCGGCGAGCAGTTTGAGAATCTGCGCGCTCATGGCCGCGGTGTCGCCGCGTTCGACAAGGTGACCGGTAACACCATCCGTGACTAATTCCGGAATGCCACCAACCCGGGTCGCAACCAAAGGCTTGCCATGGGCCATCGCTTCCGCAATCATCCAACCAAACACTTCCTCCCAGCGCGAAAACTGGCAGACGATATCGGCAGCGGCAAAAACGCCTTCACCGAAGGGATCTTCCACCATGCCGGTCCAGGTGAGGCGGTCTGCGATCCCCATCCCCGCCGCGGCCTTCATAAACTGCTCGCGATAGGTGCCATCGCCGACCATGACAAACTGCACGTTCCGATTCTGCCGGGTTACCAGACGCGCAGTTTCGAGAAAATCGTCTATGCCCTTCTCCGGAATTACCCAGCTCACCTGGGTAACGATGGCCCGCTCCGGTGGGATGGAATAGCGACGGCGAAATTCCAGCGCGCGCTCGGCGTCAGTCTTGACGCGGGAAAGATCCACGCCGTTATAGATCATTTCGAATCGGCTTTGCGGCAATAGATCAAGAGACGAGTTGCACTGGTGTCCATAGTTGCTGACGCAGATCACTTTCGTCAGGGGGTAATTGATGAAACGCGCGGCGGCACGCTTCCAGAAAGGCGCGCGGGTCGCGGTATGACCCGAAGAACGCGAATGATGATCAGTGAAGAAAACCTGTTTCACAGATTGCAGCCGCGCTAGCCAGTAATAAAAACTCAGGAAACCTGTGAAATGGAAGTGAAGAATCTCCGGCCGGTGAGCGCGCGTGATGCTCGCGAGATTTCTTCCCGTCTTCAGACCGCTGTCAGTCGCAGCCGCGTAAACCTGAAGCGAAGTATTTGGCAGATCGAGAAAGCGCCTTACTTCTTCGGTTGGCTCTGATAGAAAACACAACACACTCTGCCAGCCTCGCGAACCGAGTTGCACAGACAACTCCCGCGCGAAAGTCTCCGTGCCGCCGATGCGGCGCGGTTCAACTCCGAAGACTGAGACTAATGTTCCCATCTGGTTACTGGTCCGCACGCGCACGGCAGCCGGCGTATTAGTGACCGGCAATCAACTCAACGTCTTTTTTAACCGCGCGCCGATTCTTTCCCGCAGTTCGCGGACCCTCTGCTGCGCACCAAAGACAGCATGAAACGCTTTGTAGCTAAGTGGGATCCGACCTTGACGTTCGAAGGCCGGCTGGAAGTTGAGCTTATTGCCGAAGCCCAAAATGCGTTGGTCTTCGCCGGACAGATTACCGAGGAAGGCCGCGTTAAGCAGGAGCGGATGATAGCGGTAGTAGCTCACGTCCTCCTGCTGCAAACGCACGCGCGGATCGTGGTAGTTGTAGAAGATCGCCTGACGTGGTTCGAGAATGGGAACACCCTGACGATGAATCCCTGAGGTGTCAAACAGAAATACTGTGCCCGCGGGACCGGTTATTTCTGCGAACTGCGCGGCGGGGAAATCTGCAACTTCGTAGTTCTTCACCGAGCGTGGATGCTGCTTACCATGACTGCCCTGAATGAAATTAAAAGCGCCGCTGCTGACGTCAGTTAGATACATTCCCAGCTTCACTTCTCGATGAATCCCCAGTGCGGTCGCTTGATCGTACCAGGCGTCGCCATGCCAACCGTGAAAGTCGCGCCGGGTCGGTTGCGACCGCCAACCCTTCGCTTCGGTGAGCGCGTAGTCTGCTCCGAGGTGCCGGTTTAGAACTTGTTTGACTAGTGGGTGCAACGCGAGATCGACAAACCCCTGATCAAGAAGCAAGACATCTTCGACGAGGTGACGATAGCGTTCTGTTTGTTGATAACCTTCGAAGTTGTTCCAGCGCATTCCGCGCAATCGCGAAGCGAAAGTGCACTGCATGTCGCGCAATTGTTTGGGGCTCAGAATCGAAGGCAGGACCACAATACCGTTTTTTTCCAGTTCCGCCGCAAGCGCCTGCGCTTCTGAAGCATGCGCGAGCGGCGCTGGCCCAGAGGCCACCGCGATTCGTTTGGGAAATTCCTTCAAGCTTCTCATATGGGTTTAACCAGGCCGGTTTTGTTGGTTGCCGTGCGGTGTCGGTAAAGAGTTTGCAGCAAGCGAGGGACAAGCCGTGTCAGCCACAACGCCGCCTGTGGTTTCCAGCCGCCGCCGCAGTTGCTCGCAGTAGCAAACGATTCGCGAGCGCGCGCAAAGTCACCCGGAAGCAAGTAAAGTTTGCCGAGCTCGTATTCCAATAGCGCTCTGCGATTTCGGATCACGGTAGAAACTGCCGGCCGTTCGCTGGGTTTCAAGTCATACGACTGCTCGACCTTGTCGAAGACGCGAAGTTCGCGGAGATGGGAATTGATCGCATCGCCCGTCAGACTGTTCGGACGAGATCGGTAGCTCAGGAGTATTTTTCGTTGATAGGCAAGTCGCGCCCCATGCCGGGCAAGGCGCAGCCATAGATCGAAATCCTGCGCGTTGCGAAGTGATTCATCAAAGAGTCCCACTTCCATGATCAGGTTGCGGCGGACTACGACACCGGAAGTGATCAAGCTTCGATCAGCGTTAACGAGCTCAAGAAACGTGACGCGGCCTTCCGGCGGCGCTGCTTCCATCAGCGAGTCCATGTAACTTCGACCGGCATCAGCGGAAACGCCGAAGATTATCGCGTCGGCGCAGGCCAGATCGCAGTCAAACTGGCGGATGAACTTGAGTTGCTCTTCCAGATAGTTTGGCGCCCAGAGATCATCAGCATCAAGAAACGCGATTAGTTCGCCACGCGCCGCACGCAAGCCCCCATTGCGCGCCGCACTGGCGCCGCCGTTTTCCTGCTTGAGATAACAAATACGATCCTGGTAAGTCCGAATCGCCTGTTCAAACTCTTCCGTGTCCGGCGAGCCATCGTTAATGACGATCACTTCAAAGTCGGTGAATGTTTGCGCAAAGACAGTCGCCAGAGTTTCCTCTATGTATGCGGCTACGTTGTAAGCAGGAATGATTATGCTGACCAGCGGCGCCGCGTTCTCGAGTGGCACGTCGGCGACCGCCCGTGAAAGACCGAGACTCAAATTCTGGGCTGGCGAAATAGTCGTTGGGCTTTCCATCTCTCATCTCGACGACAAAACAAATTCGCCGCCGCATCTCCTCGCGTATTGGTGATAAGTTTGCGCCGCCTCGATTGCGTATCGGTAATCCCGCCAGCCTCGTGCATGTATCCAGGTTGCAAGCTGAAACTTTCTCCGATTCAAAATACGATTCGGAAAATCGATCGCGCGCAGCAACTCAGACGCTTGTGAAATTACATTTTGCATTTGCGACAAGTCTTCCGCTGCCTGGTAGGTCTCGTCCCATTGATAAGCAAGGTCGGCGAGGATCGGCAATGGACACGGTTCGTGGCCTGGATATGCCTGCCACGGCACGGCCGCGACCGGCTTCGGAAAGTGCGCCAACCACTTGAGATAAAACTTATGCCGCAAACACCAATCAAGCGGCGTTGCTACTACTGAGGTCAGAAACGCGCCATCGAAAAATGGCAACTGGAATTCCAGCCGGTGCAGATCGATATTCTCAAAGTGGCTGGTAAGCTTGCGCCGCTGATCATTGCACATCAGGAAGAAGTAAAAGTTTCGACCGGCGTCTTCAGAGTGGACTTCACTTAGTTCGTCACGTATTCCCTGTGCGACAACGTCACGAACGTTCTCGAGTATCTGTGGCTGGAAAAGTTTGAGCGGAACATCTATCTGCTCTCTCTGGACGTATGCTTCGATCGCGCGACCGATCTTGCCAGCCCGCATCAAATCCACGATCGATTCATTTAGGTGGACATGACCCAGCAGGACGCTGCCACCCTCACCGGACCAAACCAGTCGCGGGCGTTCCGAGCAGCAGTTATCGTGATCGAATCCTCCCAGCGTCTTAGCCATCAGGGACGAATAATCGGGCACACTGTCGCCGCGTTCCTTGGGGATGCTTTGGTGAATCGATCCAATCTTTGCAGCGAAGTCTTTGCCAAAAAAGTAGTCCTGAGTTCCGGGTCTGGCAAAATTCACTGTGCGCGTACGCACGCCGTTGTCGCATAATGCTGCTACCGTGCAACGTGAATCCAGACCACCGCTGAGATAGGCTGCGGTGTCTCTATCATTTCTGATTCTGCGCTTTGTCGCCGTTTGAAAACGATCGTAGACCCTCGCCAGACAGGCTGGTTCGGGATCTTCCGACACTTCAATTTCATCCCATCGCCAGTAACAACTACGCGCTGCTCCTTCATTTGTTATCTTTACGATCTCGGCTGACTTCAGCCGCGAGATGTTCGCATATGGAGTGCGATCAGCCAGCGGCGCTCCCAATGCCACGACTTCGGTCACCGCGCGAAGGTCCATCTTCTTCGGCACGAATGAAAGTTCTTCGAGGATCCGCAACGCGGACGCAAAGACAACCAGGTTTTCGTCCATCCAGAAATAAAGCGGTCTGACGCCCAGCTTGTCAGTGGCGAGGACGACTGTTCCGGTTTGCGGTTGATAGTGAACCAGGCAAAAGGTCCCTTCAGCTTCGCGCATCACATTCCAATTTCTTGTTAACGCTTCTTTGTGAACGAGCTTGAGATCCTTTATCCGGCTTGATACGTCACGACTGATAAGCAACTCGCCGGCGAGGAGCGTCAACGCGCCATTTGCGTCTATGAATGAGCCCGGCTCACCAAACGCTCCGATATCGACCTTGGCAAAAAAACTTCGACGATCCCTGAAGGTCTCAATTTCGTCACTGGGATTGCGAGAGATCGCCCGCCGCAGGCTGGCGCAATCAACCGCGGCCGGCGTTTGATTGTTGCGAGAGAAAATGCCGGCTATCAAGGTCATAATGTTCCTCCCGCGTACGTTCGCGCGCCGACTCGACGCTGCGGCAAGGCTGCCGAGACTCCCGTCAGCCAACTCTCAAACTCAATGGGCGACAGGGTGGCGTTGTCGAGAAATCGCGGCAGCAGCAACTGGTTGCAACTTCGCGAAGCAAATCCTGATTCGCAAGTCGTTGCCGAACTCACTCCCGCTTCCCGCAACCATGGCAGAAACTGCGGATCGTAAACGCCGCTCGGATAACAGAAATGTTTGGGGTTCGTTCCGCTCATCTCCTGGATGCTCTTGCGGTTGTCTTCGATCTCGCGGAGAAACAGTTCGCGATCCAAGGGAGTTCGATGACGATGGGTATGCAACTGAATATCGATTCCACCGGCGGCGAGCTTACCGACTTCGTCCGCCGTCAAGTTGTGCATCGCTCGTTGCTCGAGCAGGGTGTTGTAATCAACATCCAGATGCGCAGCCAGCGAGGCGGCAAGCGCATCCTTCTCGTCGGCGGATAGTTTCTGCCCGCTTGCGAAGTCGCGGATTTGTGCTAGCGCTGCCTCACGCGAATCAAGTCGTCGTAGATCGGTTTGGAGGTCCTGGCCGGTAAGCTTTTTCAAGTCCAAAACATTGCTTTGCCCTTTCCAGAGCAGATAAGCACACATCAAATCGAAAACCGGCCGCTGGTAAGAAGAGTAGAACGTCGTCAGATAGAGGGTCACTGGAACGTCGAATTCTTTGATTAGCGGGAAAGCTCTGCGATAGAAATCGGAAAGCCCGTCATCAAAAGTTATCGCCAGCGCCCGGTCCGGCAGGTCATCAGCATAGAGGCGCTCCACGGCTTCACCCAAAGGCAACACGGCGCACTTTGATTTCCGCAGCAGTTCAAGCCGATTACGAAAGAAGTCCGCGGAAATGAATTGCGAACCATTAAAAACGTGCTCATCGGACAGAGCAATACCGTGATAGGCGAGAATCAAAAGTCTCTGCCGGCGCCAACGACTGTTGTGCACCAGCGTTGATACGCCAGCGGACTTAAGAGATTTTAGCGCGGCTTGCTTGAACTTCTTTAGCATGGTGGGTGATTACAGCTCGGCTAATTCCGGCCAACTGGACAGCTTGGCGCGCGGAACGGCCAGAATGTTTAGAAAGCTGGAATTGATTTCGAGTAAGCCTTTCAGTTTGCCGCCCGGTTCAATTTCGAAAAAACGATAGCGAGGCTCTTCCAAACCGAACAGGAAATCCTTCGCCGTGGAAATCCCCACATCGAAGGCTCGCGAAGCGCACTCGTTGGCCTCGAAGAGAATGACTGGCCCGTCAACTCGATTCAGTGTTCGGCGCCCGCCCTGAAATACTTGAAGTTCCGATCCCTCAACATCGCATTTTATGAAGTCCGGTTGTGGTAGTGCGTTGCTGTCAATCAGATCATCGATCCGGCGCTCGCTGCAATTAACTACGTGCGACGGACCATCCTGGTTGAATACCGGAGACGCAACTGTCCAATCGGCAAGACTGGCTACGGTATCGTCCGGCGGAACAAACAATGAAGACTCAGCATCCTTGTTCGAAAGCGCGATAGTGTGCAGATAAGCATTACTCAATTGGCCGATGGTGTAAGTAAGCGCGGGAACGAGTTCGGAGTTTGGCTCAAAGGCGTGTAGCCTGCCGGACGGGCCGACCAACCGCGACAACACAATCGAATGCAGTCCAATGTTAGCGCCAATATCAAAAACGACGTCGCCGGCGCGAACGAAGCGCCGCATGACGTCCACCTCGTCCAGTTCTCGCCAGAGTTCCCTGTAGGGCGATTCAATGAGCATCTGGTGAGCGTTGCCCATTCGCAAATCCACGTAAACCGGAGCCCATCCAGGGATGTCTAAGGGAATACGCTGCAAGGCACTGAAGTTGTGAGCCAGGAGATACGTCAAGCGCGTCGAGCCTCTGATGCGGCTGCGCAGATAGAGTCGCACCAGGTTCGCCAACGGACTGAGCCTTGCGCTAGTTGAAGTTTCAAATGTAGCGTTTGAATTCATGACTGTTACACCACTGAAGCGCTTTCCCTCTTCAGCAGCATCCGAAGCATTGCTTTGAAACTGCGCATTGCTTCTCTGCCCGCGGGTAGCACTGCCAGAACCAGGAAAGAGACGCCTACCGTGATAACGAATGCGATGGCCAATCGTGTAGCCAGGTGTGCAAACAGTGTCAGCCACGGGCGACAAAGGACGAGCACCGCAAGAGTGCAAACCGCAGCGCATCCGGGTGCCGCGATTGTCCGATAGAAGTCAGCAGTGCGGACTGGGCCACGCCGGCCAACGTACCAGAACAGCAGTGGTGTCGCGATACAAAGGTCGGCCACCGCATATGCAGCAGCCACCCCCGTTGCTCCCCAGGGCAGGCCGGCGATGATCGAAACTACGGCCACAGCGCCGCCAATAACTCCCCACTTCAACAGCTCTCGTCCGCGTCCCTGCGTAGTAAAAAGCCATAAAGCTGATCGGGTGATTGGTTGAATGATCGCAGCGAGGCCCAACATCATGAAGATGCGTCCGGCGGCGCGCCATTGGGGGCCCAGCATGAACAGCACCAGCCAATCAGATGTCGCGATCATGAACACGACGCCAGGCATTGTGAGCATGGCGATCTTCTCGAGGATCTTCAGATAAGCAGCGCGATAACGCTCGGGTGTGTCAGCCAGCCGGCTTAACGCCGGAACTGCGACGGCTGCCAGTGGCGCGTTGATTTGCTGCATCGGCATCAGCAACATTTGATAAGCTCGCGAGTACACGCCGAGTTGATAAGGACCCCAGAACTTTCCGATCAGCGCGTTATCCAGATTCCGGGAGAAAAAAGCCATCACGTTGAAGCCGGTAAGATTTCCACCGTATGACAACAGCGATCGCAGTCCAATTCGACGCGCGGGCCACCCTGGTCGCCAGCGGCAAAGAGTCCAGACTCCAACCACTGTCACCAGTGTCATCACCAGTTGATTCAAGACCAGCGACCAATAGCCGGCGCCGTGCCAGGCAGCCACAACGGCCGAGACAAAACCAGTCAGGAGAGCGACAACCTCAACGACGACGATCGCGGTAAAGCGCATCTGTCTGCTTAGAATCGCTTCGTGCTGAATGACGAGCCCGGTAAATAGAATCGTTATTCCATAGCCGGCGGTGATTCCAATCAGGCGAGGCTCTTTGTAAAACCAGGCGAGCAGAGGACCACTGCCGATCGTGACCAGCATGATCACGACGCTCAGCGCCATGTTTACCCAAAACAACGAGCTGACCTGTACGTGGCTCAGCTCCGACCATTTGACCGTTGCCGTTGACAGCCCCAGATACTGAAACATGCCGACGAAATTGATCAGGATAGCGACCATCCCAATCAGCCCGTAGTCCTCCGGCGTCAGCAGGCGCGCCAGCACAATTGTTGCGACCGTGCTGAAGACAAACTTAAAGCCCTGCGCGGTCATTGTCACCGCGCCGCCGCGAGCTGAGCGTCCGGCCAAATCACCTTGTAAGTGATCGGTACGGAAGTGATGATTTTGGTCGCGGCTCGACAACTGATCTTTATTTGAAATTCTATTCACCCAATTGTAGGAAACGCTTAATAAGGATTAGGTTCGGGAAGTCGGAAATGAGAGGCGGTTGTGCCGCAAACATTATACAGAAAAAACTTTACAGTGAGGCGCTCATTTACTAGCCAGCGAGAGTAATTGAGTGCGAAATTAGCGGTGACTGGCGGTTTCGCACCTGAGAACTGACGAAAATTGTCAGCCACACTCACATGAACTGAGAAAATCAAACAAACGCTGGATTTTCGGTATGGTTGCCACTATCATCGATCCTGGTAACGTAAGGTGTTACCTCGCTAATTCCTGGAGTGATTTTGCCAGGCCCGCAAGTTAGCAACTTTAGCTGCCCCGTTGTTGAGAAACAAAATCCAGCGGTAGACGCAAATCTCTAGAGGCGCTCGCTCTCGCGTCACTCACCTTCGAAAATGTCATGCTCCCATCTCGCCAAGAATTCATTTGAAAGTTTCAATCATCATTCCGCTTTATAACAAAGCGCCGTACGTACGGCGGGCGCTCGACTCGATCGCGGCGCAGACGTTTGCGGACTTCGAAACGATCGTGGTTGACGACGGCTCAACGGACGATGGTCCCGAGATCGCTGCCGCCTATCCTGACGCCCGTCTTCGCCTGATTCGCCAGGACAACTCTGGACCCGGGGCCGCCAGAAACGCGGGTATTGCTCAAGCCCGCGGTGAGTTCCTTGCTTTTCTCGATGCAGATGACGAGTGGCTTCCGAATTATCTCGCGGAAGGTGTGCGACTACTCGAAAGTTCTGGTCCTGAAGTCGCATCAGTGACTTGTGGCTACATCGAATATCCGTCTGGCGCGTCCACGGAAAACGTTTGGCGCCGGCGCGGGATCACCGCAGGAGTTCATCGGATCCATCTTGGAACCTCGCCTTCATTGTTCGTGAGCATGCTCGCTTACATGTCGCCATGGTCGACATTGGCCCGCGCCGAAGTGATTCGCAAATGGGGCGGCTTTTATGATCGAGAGAAATGTCGATACGGGGAGGATGCCACTCTTTGGTTCAAGATTCTGCTGAATGAAACGGTTGCTTTCAATTTGCAGCCGCTGGCGTGTTTTCATCGCGAAGCCTCCGGACTCAGTAACAACCTTAACGGTTCGCGACCAATCGAACCGTTCCTGAAAGACGCAAGCGACATCGAGGCCGCGTGCCCCGCGGAGCTACGCGACCTCGCCAGTCGAGTCATCGCGATTCGTGCGGCCAAGACTGCCTGTGTGCTCGGTTACTGGGGACACTGGCGCGAAGCCCGCTCGCTCATGCGGCAATTCACCAGCGCAAAGAATTGGCGACTGCCTTATCACGCGCCCGCTCTGGTTTGCAGCACGCCCGTCGGTCCACTCCTTGGTGCGGCATGGCGCGTGGTTAACAACCCACTCGTTTCGGCGCCCGCCCATGCGGTCTCCAGGCGCCCAACTTCAGAATCCAAGATTAAGATTCTTGCCATCGTTGAAGCAACCACCGTGAACGCGCTCGCCAAGAATGTGCTTGAGTTTCAACGTGTTGCTAGTGAACTTGAGCAACAGTCAAGCGACTTTCCGGGCATCGAACTCTCTCTGGTGACTTTCGATCGCGCCAGTTCGGGCTCGGAGGCTCGGTCGGACAACGAATTCGTTTCGGCTGCGAGAGAGTTGGGAGTGGAGATTGATATCGTCCAAGAGCGCAGACGCTTTGACCTGAATGTCATTTCCGCTCTCCGCCAGATCGTGGCCCAGCGTGTACCTGACATCGTCGTGACGCACTCGGTCAAGTCTCATTTTCTTGTGTTGCGCTCGCGGCTGTGGCGCGCGTTCCCGTGGGTAGCTTTCCATCACGGCTACACCTCAACCGATCGCAAGATGCGCCTCTACAATCAATTCGATCGCTGGTCGTTGCCAAAAGCTGATCGGGTCATCACTGTGTGCGAAGCCTTCGCCCAGGATTTGGCTCGCACGAAAGGAGTGGCGCGCGCGCGAGTTTCCGTCAAGCACAATTCGATTCGTCCTCAATCGAGCTCAGTAGCGGAAGAAGCGCGGGCACTCAGAGAGCAACTCAGAATTGCCGATGACGAACGAATTGTTCTTGCCGTCGGCCGTCTATCTAGAGAAAAGGCTCATGCGGATCTGATTGAAGCTTTCAACCACTTGCGGGCAACGCATCCGGACCTCAAAGCAAAGTTTGTTATTGTCGGTGATGGACCGGAGCGCGACAACCTGGAGACACTTGCTGCTTCGCTCGGAATCAGCGACCGAATCATATTCACCGGACATGAAAGCGATGTGCGGCCCTACTATGAGTTTGCGGATGTGCTGGCAAACAGCTCGCACAGCGAAGGGTCGCCATATGTTCTGCTCGAAGCGATGTCCATCGGTCTTCCAATTGTCGCGACTGCTGTCGGCGGCGTGCCGGAAATGTTGAAAGATGAAGACAGCGCTTTGCTTGTTCCCGCGCGCAACAGGAAGGCGATGGCCGCGGCAATCGCGCGTCTGCTCTCTGATGAGAAACTCGCGAAAACATTGTCGAAAAACGCTACCGGGCTTGTCGCCACGCGATTCTCGCCGGAGGCCTACGTGAGATCGCTCACTGAAATCTATCGCGAAGTGATTCGGGGTCGCGCCCGGCGTGGGCGCTGAGCGGTTGCGGGCCGAATAGGAGTCGCGTTCAGGTACGGCGCCGGATCAATCTTCGCGATGAAGAGATCGTAGCGACCACTTTTCTCCCAGTTCGATGTGAATGCAATGAAGCGGCCGTCGCGGCTGATGGTTGGCTTCGGCGCGGCCCAGTAACCTGTCGTGTTCGTCTTATTGTCGATAGCGGAACGAGTGTGACAGATGCGGCGCAGGCGTTGACTGCCATCGAGAGCGACCTGAATTATTTCGTCTTTAAATATTCCGGACCCGGGCAACGTGTTTGCAGTTTCGCTAAAAGTGCCGATTGTGATCCAGTCTTCATTATCGGCCAGCATCGTGCCGTGAAAATCCTGTGTCCAATCCGCTACTCCGCCGGCCGGCCCTGCACCGGTCCTAAAATAAAAAACCGTCTCCACCTGATGAATGGCGTCGAGTCGACGTCGAGAGATGCCGTCGTTGAAATTGTCAAAGCCAATGATCGTCCCGTGCCCCAGATCGCCGTGTCCGGCCGGGCGATCGGTTGCGGTGTTATATAGAAAGTCCACTCTGCCCGTCTGTAAATTCAAAAACCGCGTGCGTGATTTGTCGGGCTGATTTTCATTGAGCGCAATCTGCAACCACTTGCCGCTCTTATCTACATGTACTTCGTTGATTCCCCCGACATACTCACTCGCCGGATTGTGAAACAGAGTTTTGTCCGTCGACCGGCGATAAACAAGATAGGCGAGCGGTTCGCTGCTGCCCGCGCGCATGTGCAGCCAGCAAAAGACGTCGTCGTCGCCCGAAACATACATCTGCTTGAGATAATCCTTGCCTCCGGAAAGTCCACTAAAACTCTTAATTAGTTTGAAGCCGGCCGCTGTGCCAACCCGCACATCGTACTGGTAAAGCTTCATGCCCCCATCCATGTAGGCCGCATGACAGTAGATGATGTTCGGATCGGTGCTGGACCAGGTGGCGCCTTCCCACGAGACGTTGGCGCTGCCGGGCAAGCTGGGTAAGGAATGTTTCGCCCCGATCGTAAAAGTCGCGGCGTCAAATTCCTTGATGATTGCGTCGCCGCTTTCGCCTCTGCGAATCAGCAAGCGAGTATTGTTGGCGTTGAAGGTTGGCCAATGGGAATAGTATGTGCCAAGGCCCGGGGCCGGCCCGTCGGCTTCGTCCGTGGCGCGCATGATCTCCGTGCCGAAGACCGAATCGATGAATTTGCGGCCCGCGCGCGGCAGCGGCGGCAACGGCGGCTCACGATAAATGCGCCGGTCGGTCTTAATACCGGTAAGATTCTGCGGAGGTGATTCCGGCGGTAATGTGGCAGCGTTCACTGTTTGCAGGTTGTCGGAGGTCAACGAGTAGTAGGCGAGTTTGAGATATTCACCAGCGACCATCCGCCAGCCTTGCCTATGAAGCCACCAGGTTGCGGGTAGTGGCGTCTGATCGCCCGGCGAAACTCCGTCAAACGCCACGGCCAGATTGCTGCTTGCAAAGACGCGCGAAAAAATCCAGCGCGCGCGCCGCAACTGGTAGGCGGAAGTCACCACCAGAATCGAATGCAACCCGTTCTCTTCAGCGTAGTGACGCACGCGCCACGCCTCGTCACGCGTGTTCGATACGATTTCGGGAACGACCTCGATCTGGTTTTCGGGAACGCCGAGTTGCTGAAGTTCATTGAACGCGCGCTCAACGAAGAAAGGGTTGCGCTGCTGCTCGGTGGACCAGCCACTCAGTTGATTGTCGTTAGTGAGAATAATTCTTGGCGCGAGGCCAGCGCGGAAGTCGGCCGCGGCCTGATGCGTGCGCTCTTTGTAAGTGGAAGAACCGGCGAGTATTACTAGAGCGTCGGCATGAGCAGATTCAGACTTAACGACCAACATGTCGGCAGCCAGCCAGGCAACCAGCGGCCACGCAATCAGGAAGCAAAATGCGGTTCGCCATGGATATCGAAAAAACAATGATCGTTGGCTCTTCACTGTCACGCTCTTTCGTGACTCACGCCGGAGACACGGGTCTCTAACACCTGGAGAGGCTGCGCCAGCAACTCGTAATACAAATCGAGTGTGTTTTGAAGATGCCGGCTACAAGAAAACTTCTCTTCGACGATCTGTCGCGCAAACTCGCCCATCGCGGACGCGCGTTGCGGCTCGGTTAAAAGTTGAATGATTCGCTCGGCCATTTTTTCATCATCGCCGGCTGCCACTATGTAACCAGTTTCGCCTTCAATCACTGCTTCGCGAGCGCCGCCCACATCCGTGACCACGACCGGTCGCGCTGCGGCCATATATTCGAGGATCGCGTTCGAAAAACCTTCGGCCCTTGAACTCAAGACACAGACGTCAGAAGCGAACAGCAACTCTGCAATGTTATGGCATCTGCCGATAAAGAAAACATCGTCTGCTAATCCAAGCTCATTGGCGAGGTTGCTCAGACCCGGTAGCAACTCGCCTTCGCCGGCAACAATAAATCCCGCGTCCGGAATCGTCGCGCGCACTCGCGCTGCCGCCCGCAAAAACATTGGGTGATCTTTTACGGGGTGACGCAGGTTCGCGACAATGGTTACGAAACGTCGCTGAGCTTGGCGCGGCAGACCAAGCAAGTTCAGCGCTTCATTGCGCTTGAGTCCGGCTGGGACTCTAACGCGCGCCGTATCCAGGCCGTTGTAATGCTGAACTATTTTTTGCGCGGGCACACCTTCTCGAATCAACTGCTGACGCACGGCTTCAGAATTAGCAACTACTCGATGCGCCAGCCGAAACTGGCCGCGTTCCACACGCTTTTGCATTGAAGTACGAAAGCCGTCCGTTTCTCCCTTGTACGTAACCCGCGCGGGCACGCCAGCCAGCGCCGCGGCCGTCATGCCGAAGATGTTGGTATAAAAACAGTGCGCGTGGACGACATCAATCTCGTTTTGTCTTAAGAAACGCGCGAAGCGACGCACCTGCATAACGAAATTTCGATCGTAGAAACTCGTGAGTGGGTATTCGGGAATTTCGCCGAGGCCGAGTCCATCGGCTTCGGCCCGCAGCGATCCCTTGTTCTGCAAACACGCGAGCCGCACGTGACAGCGGCCGCTCTCGCGCAACTGATGCACGAGTTGAATCGCCAGGCGTTCGGTGCCGCCTTGGTCGAAGCTGTCGATGATGTGAAGAACGTTTGGTTTCAACTTAAGCCACCATGGGAGCGAGCTGTTCGTTCAATCGATGGTCAACGGGAACTCGTTCGGAGGCGTCGAGAAACTTGCGGTGCCACAACTCAAGCATGAAGAGTGCCCACAACTCGGTGGCATGATCGCGCCGCCCGCGTTCGTGTTCGTCGAGCAGGAGGTTAACGTAACGCGGCTCGACAAATCCGCGCTGCATGGTGCGTGGTTCAGTCAGCGTACCGCGGACGCGTTCACGCAATTGTTCGTTAATCCATTGATCGATGGGAACGCCGAAGCCCTGCTTGGGCCGGTTGAGGATTTCCGGGGGAACCAAATCCTGTACCGCTCGCTTGAAAATATATTTCGTCTCCAGCCCTTTCATTTTCATGCTTGCGGGAATGCGCGTGCAGACAAACTCGATCAGTTTGTGATCGAGAAGCGGCACGCGCACTTCTAACGACGCAGCCATGCTCATGCGATCGACTTTGGTAAGGATATCGCCGGGCAAGTATGTCTTGCTGTCGAGATAAAGTAGTGGATCAAGCGGATCATTCGCGCGCGAACGCCCGGCAATTGCTCTAAAGCTTGTGGCAGCTTCCAGCTTGCCTAACTGTTCCCGGAAATCATTCGTGTAAAGCGAAGGTCTGTTGAGTTTCGTAAAGATTGAGATGTCTTCGATGTAGCGATCGAGCGGTTCGAGCGCAACGTTGTGAATGTAATTGCGGCCCAACGCGCCGTGCGGAAGAACACGACCGATCGGCTGCATGACGCCTTCGCGCACAGCCCGCGGCAGGCGGGCAAAGCCACTGCGTTTTCGATCCAAAGCGTAGCGGGTATAGCCACCGAAAAGCTCGTCACCGCCGTCGCCAGAGAGCACCACCGTAACGAACTCGCGCGCAAGCTTTGAAACCATGTAGGTCGGAATCGCGGAGGAATCGGCGAAGGGTTCATCGAGGTGCCAGACCAGTTCGTCGACCACTTCGCAAATGTCGGGCGTGACGACAAACTCGTGGTGGTCTGTGCCAAACTGTTTCGCTGCGAGGCGCGCATATCTCAACTCGTTGTAGCTGTCTTCGTGAAAGCCGATTGAAAAGGTCTTCACCGGTTGCGCCAGATTTCGCGCCATCAGTCCGACGACGGTACTTGAATCCACGCCGCCCGATAGAAACGCTCCCAAAGGAACGTCGGCGACCAGGCGCAGGCGCACTGCTTCATCAAGGAGCGCGCGCAGTTCTTCAAGACAGTCCGCTTCTTTCTGTGCCGGTTCAGCTTGAGCCTCACTGTAGGGGAAGTCCCAGTATTGCTCGATGCGTAAGCGGCCGCCGCTGAACTTAAGCTGATGACCGGGCGGCAATTTGTAAACATCACGGAAAATCGTTAACGGATCGGGCACGTAACCAAACGTGAGATACGCGTCAAGAGCTTCGATGCTTAGCTCGCTGCGAAACTCCGGATGTTCGCGCAGGGATTTCAGTTCTGAACCGAAGATTAGTGTGCCTGACGAGGTGACTGTGTAATAAAGCGGCTTCTTCCCGACGCGATCGCGAGCAATGAAGAGTTCGCGCCGGCGCGCGTCCCAAATGGCGAAGGCAAACATGCCGCGCAGATGATCGACGCATTTCTCGCCGTATTCCTCGTAGGCGTGAACAATCGTCTCAGTATCGCAATTAGTTTGAAAGTGATGCCCACTGCCTTCCAACTCTTTCTGCAAGTCGCGGTAGTTATAGATCTCGCCGTTGAAGACAATGGTGACTGCGCCGCCGCAGCCTGAGAGCGGCTGCTTGCCGCCAACCAAATCTATGATTGCGAGACGCCGCATGCCGAGTGCTGCCGGGCCTTCAACAAGCATGCCCTGATCGTCCGGACCGCGATGCGCGATCCGGCGACACATGCGGTCGAGGACGTCCACAGCGTCCGCTCGATTGCCTGCGAGGCTTTCCTGACCAACAAATCCGGCGATACCACACATGAGAGTTTTCCTTAAACTAACGAACTTCGGGGCTCTATACCTCGCTGCTATGCGGTGTGATGATTGCCGCGCCCTGACCCGGATTTACCGCTTCGCGTATGGGCTCCCAACGCGCATAACGCTCGCCGCGCAAAAACTTGTAGCAGGCAATCATTGTGGCCAAATTTGCAAGAACAAAATATTGCGGAAGAGCCAATAGCCGAATGCGAAGTCCTGCAGCTTCAAGTACCCACCCTGCAAACGCACCCATATATCCTGCGAGTTGGATCAGGACGACGAGTAAATAGAAAGACGAACCCGCGCTTAGCAAAGCCGATGTGAACAGAATCGCAATCAGAAAGAATGGTACGAGGTAGCGCATCACCTTGTGCGATAGAAGCTGAAACCCATAGAAGCCGCTACGGAAGGGACTGAGCATTGCGCGATAACGCCACAGGTCCGTGAATGTTTGCGTGATAACTCGAACCCGCATCTGCAATTCCTTATTCGTGCGCCGGTTCGTTTCCTCAGTGCAGATGGCTTCAGGTTCGTAGACCGCGCGCAGGCCCTGTTCGACCATCTTGGTCGCAATGATAAAGTCACTACAGGCTTCGTTGTAGAGCGGCAGATACGCCGAGCGGCGCACCGCGTAAAGGCAGCCTGACGCCCCAATCAAAGAACTGACGCGGCTTTCATGACGCTTTAGAAAAGTCTCGTAATCCCAATATGAACGCGCACCAATGCCGATGCCTGAAGCTTCTGGATCCAGATACACCAAACGACCGGCAACACAGCCGACCGACTGATCCGCAAAGTTAGGCATCATTGCACGCAACACGTCTCTTCGATAGAAACTGGTCGCATCGGAAAAGACAATTATCTCGCCTGACGCCTCTGCAACTGCGGCGTTCTGGGCAGCGGTCTTACCCAACCGTTCCGGCTGGCGGTGCAGGCGCACACCCTGCGCGCCAAACTCACGCGTGATCTCGTCAGTGCGGTCGCTTGAGCAGTCGGAAGCGACAATCACCTCGAGGCTGTCTTGCGGATAATCCAGCGCCAGAGTGTTTTCCAGCTTGGTAACCAGAGCGCGCTCCTCGTTATAAGCGGTGATAATTACGGTGACTCGCGGAGTCCAATCAGCGCGGCGCACTGTGCGCGGGCGCAGACTGCTGATGACAACGAGTAACAGTGGATACCCGACATACGTATAGACGAGCGCCGCAGTGCTCATCCAAAAAACCAAATCCGCTGCCGTTCTGAGATTCATGTTCTTACCGTTCCACTTTCTCGGCCGGTCAGCGGAGCAATGCGACGAGCAGCGTGCTCAACAGTTTTTCGCTCTCGTGGAATCACAAATCTTCCAGCTTCCGCTTCATATAGGCGTCGCAAACAAACTGCATAGGCAACCAGGTAATAGACGTACCAGAGATACGCCACCGACGCGAAAAAGCTGCAAAACATATAGCCGACGATTGAAGCTTGCAATCCAATCGCTAAATAGTAAAAAGACGAATTAGCCCTCGCGCCGAAGGATTCCCGCGCAATCTGTCCCAGCTTTCTGAGTGGCGAAACGATAAACGCGGTGTAGCAGATGAGCGCCAGCAGACCCATCTCGGCCGCTACCTGCGTGTATGAATTGTGAGTAACCAAGCCCCGGTATGACATTTCGGGGGCATAGTTTCCCATTCCAATACCGAGGAGTGGATGACGAAGCGCCACGTACAAAGACCGTAATAGCTCTCCGCGCCGGGCATCTGCGGAGCCGACCGGATCCAGGCTGGGGACCAGGATTGAAGCGAGGCGTAGGGCGTAGCCACTTGGCGCGATAGCCAGGAAACCAGCAAACAGAACCAGGGTGCCAATCATCAATACCGGTCTGTGTTTGGGGGCCGCCCGCCAGCATAGGAACATCATTGCCACCACCAGTCCAATAAATGCGCCCCGCGAATAAGTGAGCATGATAGCTACTATCATCAGGGCGACCAATGCGCCGTAGAGGAACTTAACCGCGAAGTTGCGTGAGCTGAGCAAGAAGGCAATGGCAATGGGCACTAAGGTGACAAGGTGCAGTGCCATATCATTTGAGTTGCCGAAGATTCCCTGACCGACGCCAGCAACCCGATAGCCCTCGACAGTCATGAGACCAAGCCGGTAATCATTAATTGCGCCGGCGCTCAACCAGATGCCGGTCAAGAGTGCGAGCAGCAGCAAGCCTTTCAAACGGGCTTCAGTCCGCACCACATTAACGATCACGACAAAGATCACAATGCATCGTATGAAGGTGCCGCTGAACTCAACCCAGGCTTCCTGGCGATTGATAGCGAGCGGAATAGAAAGCAAGCCAGTGAGGCAAAACAGGAGAACAAGATTTACTTCGGTCGGACGCGCGGTCAGCGTGCCTTCCAATGAAAGCTGAGTAGGCAGGAAGAAGGCCAGCGTGGCGAGGGCGGTGATCAGCGCTAACGACGCCGTGATTGGCGACGGATAAAACTCTCCCGGCCGAGCATAAAGCAAGACCGTAAAGAGAAAGAGTGCGGCATACGACAGACTGTGGCCGCGTCTCAAACTCCATTGACCTTTTGTCGGCTGAGGAGACTGAATGGCCTCAACCTTTTTTGTAAGTGGACTCGCAATCGTTTGCGTCGAAGGGCCTGGAGGCAACCAGTTTCGGGATTCTGTTAGTTGGGCCGTTGGTGTGCCTGCGTCCAGTGGCCGTGTGCGCGCCTGTGACGAAGGTCGCACTGCTTCGTAGTCAGACTCCGCCGCAGGCCGTCGCGCAGGTCCACGAGACAACTCCGAATCAAAACCTAATTGTTCTGATCTCCGCCTCACTTAACCCTTCCGCGACATCGTGTTGCTGTTGAATCTTCTGAAACTACTAAAATCAAAAGAAGCTGCTACGCCGGAACGCGTTGCAGCCTCGACTTGCAGTTTGAATAACAGGCTTCGGAAAGTAGCCCGAGAAGCCTATGAAAGTTAGACTGCTACTTCATCTTCTTCGCCGACCAGGACAAGCTCCTTAACGCGCTCACGTAGTGCGCCTTCGAATCTGCGGGCCTCCTCAACCTGTGAGAACGAAAGTGCCCGTAACTCCTGTTCGATTCGCCGGCGATAGTCCGACACCAGTGAATCGGAGACTCCTAAAACAGCCGCGACTTCAAGCTGCGTGGAATGCTGCGGGCTCAGGTAGCAGTGCCACAAGACTCCAAGTATGCGGTTGTATTGTTTGACCTTGCCGCGAACAGTTTCGTGCAGGTGACTGAGAAAGTGGTCAACAGATCCGGCGGCTTCGTCTTCCGACTCGCGTCGCAAGAGGCCCTGTTCGGGATCTTCACCCTTGTCCACCGGCTGAAAATGATTGCCGTCGCCATCATTGTCGTCGCCATCGAGGGGCACGAGGTAAATATCCATGACCGGGAGTCGCGACATAACGAGACTGCGCAGGGCACGCACGTCAACTGGCGAGTCCACCGCGTCCAGGACAGAAACAATGAGGTCTTCGAGATCTGAATTACTGATAACGACCTGCGAGTCGCCGGTGCAGCCAACCATTCGCGTATCGCGAGCACGAACTGAAATCATATGCACGCGCTGCTCTACGTCGTGTGAGTCGCGGCGACGCTTGCCGTCGATCCATTCACTAAGTCCATAAACGCGGTCGGCGAGTCGACGATGAGGTTCATCACCGCTGCCGCTCGAGTCAAAGCGACGGAAGTTTGAACTGGACTGGATAAGCGTGGAAATGCGGCGGGCGAGGCGATAGCTTTCGGGATGACGCTTCCGCAGTTCCGCTGTGAGCAGATTAGTTAGTTCAATCTGCCCAATTTCGCATTCAATTTCGTAATCGGTCATCTCCGTTTCGAGATAATGCTCAAAACGATTCTTGCTGAGTAGTTGAACAAAGAGTTCCTGAGTAAGATCGGTGTAGGCGGTGGTTGCACCTTCCTCCACCAGCAGGCCCGCACTTCGCGAGGCTCTTACCAAAGGATGGTGGGAAACGATGCGATGGAGTTCCGACCAGAGTCGATTGACATCCGAGCAGCGCAGGCTCTCAACCCACTTGCCACTCTTCGCCATTCGCTCGGCGGTGCGTTTGGCGCGGGCAGTCTGCGGCACCTGACTGACGGGGGCCAACTCAGCTTCTTTTGTGACGTCGTGACTTAGGGATTTCACAAGGATTGTTCTTTGGTAATGAAATTAAGGATGGGACTTCACGTGGCCGAGAACTCTGCGACGTGGGCACCTGGACAACGGCTCCGGCTCGAGCGAAGCTTTTGCAAGGAGACAAGAGCCTTAGTAAGGCAACTAGAGTGTCTTTCGTGTGTCTTGAAGTAGCCTTGGGGAATAACGCCGGCTAAGTCATTGTGATTTTGCCCGAGTAAATCCTGAGAAAATCAGGAGGGCTGATCCTGGAACGAGCGTCGGAGAGCAGGCGCTCCCTGACTTGACGGCGAGCATCTTAGCAACATTCCGGGGTTTGAGCAACATGTTTTTACATTTCCCTCAAGTTATTGATTCCAGACCACAAAAAGGAGGGTTAAGGCGGGGAAAGTTTTGGAATTGGCGAATGATTAACCCTATTAGGTTCTTGAACAAGTGGGATCACTGCGCGGTTCGTTTTGGTTGAGGCTTATGGCAAACTTGCCCCTTTGCCCTCCTCAATCCCTCAAGGAAACTGTATTTTCTAAGTCTGATCAATCAACCTGATCGTTCTGCCAGATCAGCGGGGCAAATCATGAAGGCTGCAAGCGTAAGATCATTCAGCAAGAAACTGGCTTGCCCATCTTCCAACCTCTTACTCTCCTTTCAGCAACAGACACTCGCCCCCGAAATTAACTTCCTGGTCAAACATCACCTCGCTGGTTGTGATTTTTGTTATTGCGAAATCCCGTTACTCAGAGCCTATAGGCCGCCGTTCAAGGGAGAATGTCGCGCGCCTGAGTTGCCGATCAACTTGCGAGTTTTGGCGGAGTCGATTCTGGGACAGGACAGGTCAGCCAAGGTTGTCGCCGAAAGTTGTGCTGCTGCGGGACTAACGTTCACTCAGGTGGGCGGCGACGAGAGCTAGAATCTGGATTGACTGCGCACGCGAAGTCTGTTCAATACGGCAAATCTTTCCGACCGCAACTAGGAGTAGAGTTCTTCGATCAACTCGCCAAACTTTTGATCGATTACGCGTCTCTTGACCTTGAGCGTTGGCGTCAGTTCGCCACGGTCAATCGAAAACTCCTCGGGCAGCAAAGCGATCCGGCGGATGCGTTCATAGTCGGCAAGCTCTCGCGTCAGCAAGGCAACGTCGCTTTGCACTAACTTAATTGCGGTTGGAAACTGAGCAAGTGCAGCTCGGTCCACGGGAAACTTTTCGTGATTGTCAGATAACGCTTGTCTTACCGCTTCCCACTCCGGAACAATCAAGGCCACGGGCTGCTTACGACCGGCTCCCACCACTACCACCTGGCTTACGTACTCGCTCTGCTTCAACAGACTTTCGATCTGTTGCGGCGCAACGTATTTTCCGTTTGAGAGTTTAAATAGATCCTTCTTGCGATCGGTAATGTAGAGGTGGCCGGCTTTATCAACGTGGCCGACGTCACCAGTAGCGAACCAGTCGTCCTGCAAGACTGCAGCCGTCTCTTCTGGATGGCCGTAGTAACCTCGCATGATGTTCGGGCCGCGCAAGAGAATCTCGCCATCATCCGCGATCTTGACATCAATCCCAGCGAAAGGCAGCCCCACCGATCCAACTTGGTTATTGTCGGGGCGATTGGCCGAGACGATACATGTCTCAGTTGCGCCATAGCCCTGCAGGATCGGAATGCCGGCGGCGAGAAACGCATAGGACAATGCAGGTGAAAGGGGAGCACCGCCGGAAACAAAGTATCGCAAACGGCCGCCCACGCCTTCACGCCATTTCGAAAACACCAGCTTGCTCGCCATTCTTTGTTGCATGGCCAGCGCCGGCCCGACAAGTTTTCCCTTGTCCTTCGCTTCGGCATAACGCTGGCCGACTTCCAGCGAGCGCACAAAGACGCGTCGCTTCCAGCCTTTTTGCGAAAAGCCCTTCTTCACGATCTTGTGATAAACCTTCTCGAACAAACGCGGCACCGCGGTCATGACCGTAGGTCTGACTTCACGTAGATTCTCCGCAACCTGATCAAAAGAGGCGGTGTAATAGACCGACACGCCGCTATAACAGAAAATGTAAAAGCCGGTGCGCTCAAAGATATGCGAAAGCGGCAACACAGATAAAGCGATGTCGGTTGACGAAATCGGGAGACCGCTCGTGGTTGCGAGAACATTGGAGACGAAGTTGGCGTGCGTTAGCATTACGCCCTTTGGTTCACCCGTCGTGCCCGAAGTGTAAATTATTGTCGCCAGATCTTCGGACCTGATTGCCTTCAGATAAGCGCCAAAGGCCGACGGCTTATTTATGGCGCGCTCCTGTCCGCTCTTCTCCAACAGATCAAGCGTAGTTGATTGTTCAATACCCTCGGCGGCGGCCGCGTCGAAAAAAATAAGCTTCTCAAGAAAGTCGAGGCCCGTCAGCGCTTCCTTGGCGTGCTTGAAAAGTTTCTGGTTTGAAACGAAGATCGCGCGCGTTCCGGAATCGGTGAGGATGTAACGGATCTGATCAACTGCCTGCGTCGTGTAAATGGGAACGTTAATAGCGCCGAGACTCAGGATAGCGAGATCCGCAATTGACCATTCGGGCCGGTTTTCCGAAAGGAGTGCGATGCGATCGCCGGGTTTGATTCCCATGGCAGCCAGACCAAGCGCGACATTTCGCACGCGCTCGACAAAAGTTTCAGCCGAAATATTTCTCCAATCGCTGCCAACCTTGTGATTGAGCGCGTCTTGCTTTGCATGTTTCAAAACAGCGGCAAGACAGAGTCCAGGCAGCGAGGTGGCCACGGCAGACTCGCGCTGCTTGCTGGTTTCTATTTTGGCCGAAGCGGTTGAAGCCAAGTTTGGCGTCTCCTCTCGTTAACTCTGTTTGGTATAGAAACTCGCAGCGTGGCGATGATATTACACGTCCGAGTCAGCTTCTTGAGCCGGCAGTGTGGCACCTGAACCAACTTCCGACATCGTCTCTAATCTCCGGCGCGAGCGTTTCTTCCCTCGCGAATGCACATCTTCCACCCTGCCGTTCATTGTTGCCAGCGCCGCCAGCACCAGAAAGAGCAGCGCGTTGGCCGGAGTGTGCAGCGTGAAATCAAAAAAGCTATGAACCAGCACCGCAAAACATCCGGCCATCGCGCCGGTCGCGACCCCTCTGCGAAAATCATCGCGCGAGTCTCGCCGCATAAATCCCATGCGAAACAGATTGACTATGAAGAACAGTCCTAACACAGCGGCAATGATTCCGCCGTCAGACAGCGTCTGCAAGTAATCGTTATGCGCTTGTTCGAGTCGATACATGCCATTGCGCGAATCGTAGCCGGTGTAGACCACGCCAAACGCGCCCAGGCCGGTTCCTATCCACGGATGAGTCTTGATGATGTCAACTGTGACGGCCCAAAAATGCGCGCGCCCCGTTGTGGGATCGTCCGTGTTAACCGAGCCGACAACACGTGTCAGGGCATCTTCGCCTCCCAACAAAACCACGCCGCCAAACAACGCAACGATCAACGCCAGGGCCAGTCCGGCTTTCATGGCCGCGCTCTTGATACGCGGTGGACGTTCTTCCGAAGTTCTCTTCTTGTGACGATGTCGCCGCAAGCCCATCGTCGCCACCAGAAAGATCAGCTCTGCAACCAGGCTGATAATTCCGCCGCGAGAGTTTGTCATTATCAGCGCCACCGCCATCAGACCGGCGGCGAAGAGATAGATGAATTTCTTTTCTTTCTCGATTGCGCCGGTGAACACAAGCCCGAGCGGCAGCGCCAGGGCCAACTCCATATAACCGGCGAAGTGGTGACGATTAATAAACGGACCAAAAGCCTGACTCTGTGGCAATTCGCGCATCCAGTAGATCTTGTCAGGACTGGTGAACGATTGCGTCAGCCCGAAGATTGCCAGAAAGAATCCAAAGACTCCGATGGTCCTGACGAGCAGCCGCAGACGCTTGGGTGTGTCGGTGAAAACGAGCACAGCCGCGAAATAAATCATCAAAGCCATCGTCTGAACGAGAATAAATCTGGTGGAATAAGGATCGAACGAAAGACTGTTGACTAAAGGAATCGAATGCGTGCCAACGTCTTCGGCAGGTCGCAGCGGCAGCAGTTGAAACAGTCCGAGCAGAAACATGCCGAGGAGGGAGAACTGCAATACATTGCGGCTGATGCGAAACGTTCCGAGGTTCCAGCCATCAATCAGCCACAGAACCAGGATCGTAACGCTGCCCAGAAAAAAAACAGCCAGCGCCCAATAGTGGACCGTGCCGTAAACCAATGCGGAGAGAATGATCGCCAAACACACGAGCAGAAACGCGAAGCGGCTCGCCAGCGTGTGCCTGATGCGATAAGTCGTAAAGCCCGCGTTAACGGTTAACGGCGCCGGGGTATCCAGGGCAGCGAGCGCGTCACTTTCTGGGCTTAAGATCGAAGTCGTCATACCAAACAGTTCCGAAGATCGGACAGACTGGGCTGTCAGCGCACGAATTGCGCACCATCTTCACTTTCACCGCTTCAGTTTTCTCGCCGGTTTTAAAGGAGAGAGAAATACGTTGCCAGTCGCTATTTCCGGTAGGCGCCGGCGTCGAACCAGCCAGACCTTTGTCGTCGCCGGCATTGACAATCAAGACCACCGGAGTTTCCGCGCCCTCCAGTTTTTCCGTCTTCAAGTAACATTCAAAGTCATACTCAGTGTCAGGTTTCACCGGCACTAGCTGGGAAACATCGATGGTGTCGATGTGTGAACGAACCTGAAAATACACGCGCAAACTGCGACTACCGCTGTGGCCCTGTCCGGCATCAATGCCAATTTGCGTTTGCGAGTTGGACTGCACCTGCCAGCCAAAAACCGCACCTGGTCCATGGGCGAGATTGTTTTCGAACCCGCCATCCAGGATGTGGCCCGTCTCAGCGAAGTAAGAAGGCCCGGGTGCCACTTCATTCCAAATCTCCATCGCCTGATGAAAATGCTGGGCGCTAATCAGGCTCGCGATGATCGCATCGCCAGCAACACGATTTTCCTTCTTCTCAATTTCCGTCAGAGTATTCCAGAGCTTCAGGCCATCGTCGTAACGTCCACGCTCAACCAGATACTGCGAGAAGGCGGCGCGGGCTCCCGGCGCGTTGCCGACTGCTGCCCGCAACGCATTGAAGTCATCCTTGTTCAGTTGCCAGGCGAGGCTAAATAGCTGCGACTGAAATTGAGCGTTCTCTTCACTCGCTCGTTGCAACTCGGCAAATCCTTCTGCGTAACGGTCAGTGCGCAGCAACAGGTTTCCCAGATACCAACGCGGATACGCATAAGCCGGCGCCAGTTTCACCGCTTCGCGCAACGCCTTTTCGGCTTTGTCAAAATCACCTGCCTGCTCGAGCGCACCGCCGAATTCCATCCACAGCCGGTAATCGTGCGGCGACAAACTAACTGCTTTCTCATACTCCGCGACCACTACCGAAATTTGATCTGGAGGAAGTTCTTTCAACGCCAGGTTGCCCAGTCGCCAGTGGGGCAACGGATCGTTGGGCGCCAAATTTACTGCCATCTGCGCTGTTTCCAGGCGATGTTCTTCGGGGTGGAAATACTCCGCGATTGTGTTGCCGACATACCAGCGAACTACAAACCAGGAGGCGAACAAAGACAGCGCTACTGTCAGCGTCATGATCGCTTTAACCGGCGCGCTCGCCCTAAACTCCATTAATTGATCAGGCATAGAAACCGAAACATCGTCGCCAGGCGAAGCAGAACGTCAGCTCAAATCTTCAATGGTTATTCGCATGCGCTTCACCAGAATATTCTGCTCCCGGCAAAAATCCAAAATCTCGTGCAGGCGCTCTTCTCGCATTCGGGTGCTGGAAATCAAAACCTCTTCGATATCGTGTTGCTTGCAAACCAACATTAGATCGCCATTGCCCGCGTAAACCCTTAGGCCATGAATTAACTTCCCGTTCTTCGCCGGATCGTCATCAAGAAAGCCTACCGGCGAATACTTTAGTCCCGGATTATTCTGTAGCTCGCGCAGCAATAACTCGCCACCATCACCGGCCCCATAAATCAAAACTCGGCGCCCTTCGGCACTTCTCGTCACCGGGATTACCTGCCGGAATAAACGAAACGCCAGCCGACTGCCGGCGAGAAACATAAACATTAGCAGGGCGTCGATCAGAAAGACGGTCCGTGAAAATCCTTCGAAGCGAAACGCAAACAGCACCACGATCACGCTCAGCACTGAACTCAGCACGACAGCTTTTGCAAACACGATCAAATCATCGAGACCGGTATAGCGCCACAGTCCACGGTAAACGCCCATTACCAAAAACGACGCCATCTTTACGAAAACCAGCACCGGCAACGTCCGCAGGAAAAGTTTCCACGCAGTGCTGCCGGAGAGCGCGCCAAACTTCACCGCGTAAGCTCCCCAATACGCCAGCAGGATCAGAATTACATCCAGCAGGACTTCGAAGATGCGTCGCTTGTAAGAGAGATCGATTAGAAAAGCGTAAAGCGAATTATTGTTTGCGGCTAAAGCTTCCTCAGTCTCGTCGTAGACCTTGACGCCTGCCAGGTAAACGCCCAGCAGTGTCAGCAAAATGGTAAAGCCGGCGATCGCTGCGAGGCTGACGTCGAGTTTTACGCTTTGAACCAGCAGCGCGAGGAAGCCTGAAAGCGCTGCCAACCCATAAAGCATCCAGACCGCGTGACGCTCCGAAGTGCCGAGCGCAACCAGCCGGTGCGACGTGTGATCGCGCCCGCCCTGCGACGCCGAGCGTCCGGAAAGTTTTCTTAAGATGGTGACGAACGTGGTGTCGAAGATTGGTATGAAGAGAACCAGAATCGGAACCGCGAGCACGGGCACTAGACTTCGCGAGCGGCCTCCAGACACGTTTACTAACGCTGCACTCGCGAGAAAGAACCCGATGAACATCGAGCCGCAATCGCCCATGAAGATCGATGCGGGATTGGAGTTGTAAACCAGGAAGCCAAGCAGCGCGCCGGCGAAAGTGACGAGTAGCAACGCTTCCATTACGTGCCCCGTCGAGAGGAAGCTAAGCGCGAGAAAGCCGGAAGCTATGATTGCGATACCGGAAGCGAGGCCGTCCATGTTGTCGAGCAGGTTCACGGCATTCGTGATCCCAATCAACCAAAAGATTGTCAGCGCTACGTTCACCGCCGAGTAGCCGGTCCATGGCAGCGTTAGACCGTAATAGATAACGAAGGCCGAACCCATCACCTGACCAATCAGTTTTTGATAAGGCTTGGTGTTTAGGAAATCGTCGGCGAGACCAACCAAAAACAGAAAGGTGCTGGCGCCAACGACAACGTCCAAAAATGATCCGGGAAAGTGGGCCCACTGCTGGCCGGTCGCCGGGCGAATAAAAACGAGATAACTAACAACCACCGACAACCAGATAGCTACGCCGCCATACATTGCCGTCGGCTTTTTGTGCCAGCGGTCAGTCTTCGGTTTGGCCACCAGTCCGTAGCGTCGCGCCACGATTTGCACGAGGGGCGTCAGGCCAAGCGCCAGTACTGCTGATGCGGCTACAGCCAGAAAATGTAACGAACTAAAAGGCATACGACTAGCGAGACTGGGAGAAAACTTTTGGACTGGTTAGTGTAAGAGGAAACCTAATCAATAGCGAAGGGCAAAGCAAGCGGTCAGAACCGGGAGCGGTAAAGACCGAGTTTTTAAACGTGCGAGCCCCACTAGTTGAATCCCGGATACGCAAATGAGAACGTATGGGTAATGCAGCTTCCTCTGGCCTACCGAACAGGCTTATTATCCTTCCGTGAAAGTAAGGGACGTCATCAGACTTCTTGAAGAAAACGGTTGGTATCTTGCGAGGAGTAGAGGCAGTCATCGTCAATTCAAGCATTCCGAAAAGTCTGGAACCGTTACAGTCGCTGGCAAGGCAAGTATTGATGTTCCTACAGGAACTCTCAACAGTATCTTGAAGCAAGCCGGCCTAAAGCAGGAGAAGGGATCAGAGAAATGAAATACGCGGTGATTGTCGAAGAAGGTGAAACCAGCTTTGGTGCACACGTCCCGGATTTGCCAGGCTGTGTTGCTGTGGCAGACACCAAAGAAGAGTTACTTGAATTGATCCAGGAGGCGATCGAGTTTCATATCGAAGGCTTGCGTGAAGATGGCCAGCCCGTTCCTGAACCTGCTTCCAGCATTGAATATGTCGAAGTCCGCGCTGCGTAAAGAGGCTTGCAGAGCGTACGTAGGTGTTCGGCCGGTCGCTACCGCTCCCGGTTCTGCAACTACTCGTCAAACGACGCCGGCCGGCCACGGTGAAAACTGATCACCGTCTCAAGTATGCCATCGAGCGTCATCTCGGGTTTGAAGCCGACGAGCTGATTGATCTTGGAAGTGTCAGGCACGCGGCGCGGCATATCTTCGAAGCCTTCTTCGTAAGCCTCATCGTAAGGTACAAAAACAATCTCCGATTGCGAGTGAGTTAACTCTTTAACTTTTTCCGCGAGCTTGACGATTGAGATCTCTTCAGTCGAGCCAATGTTGAAAACTTGTCCGACGGAATCGGGCGTGTCCATCAACTTGATTAAGGCGCCCACCACATCTCCCACATATCCAAAACAACGCGTCTGTTTGCCGTTGCCATAAACCGTGATCGGACGACCAGCGAGCGCTTGCTTCACAAAGGTTGGAATGACCATGCCGTAGCGGCCGGTTTGTCGCGGGCCGACTGTATTGAAGAGCCGAACGATCGTCGTCGGCAGTTTTTTCTCGCGCCAGTAAGCCAGCGCCAGAAATTCGTCAATCGCTTTCGAGCAGGCGTAGCTCCAACGACCTTTAGTCGTCGCACCCATCACCAGGTTGCCGTCTTCCTTGAACGGCACGTCGGTGCTGAGTCCATAAACTTCCGAGGTTGACGCGATCAAAACGCGCTTCTGTTTCTTGTTTGCCAGCGCCAGCACCACTTCCGTGCCGCGCACATTTGTCTCGATTGTGCGCACCGGGCTCTCGACAATCAGTTTCACGCCAACCGCCGCGGCGAGGTGAACCACGATGTCGCTATGGTCAACCAGTTCCGCCGTCACCGGCTGGTTGTGCACCGAATCGATCGTGTAGTGAAACTTCGGATTGCTTTTCAGGTGTTGAATATTATCGATGGTGCCGGTGGATAGATCGTCTATCACTGACACTTCGTCGCCGCGTTGCAAATATGCATCGGCAAGATGTGATCCTATGAAACCGGCTCCGCCGGTGATGAGTACACGCAATGTCAGTCTCCTCGTGAATTCTTCGTGTTAACGCGTTCGCGGCGTTCTAGTCGAATCTTGACCCCATTCCGCGGCCGCAACAAAACAACCGGCTGCGGCTCAATCACCTGCCCGGGTACTAACTCGAGCCTGAACCTTCGCAACATCGTCGCGATGACAAGCATCGCTTCCATTATGGCGAAGTCTTGTCCTATGCAAACTCTGGGGCCGCCGCCAAATGGGAAATAAGCATACTTCGGCAACTGCCTCATAAACTCCGGAGTCCATCTTTCCGGTAGGAATTCTTCCGGGCTATCAAAGTATCGCGAATCGCGATGCACCACCCATTGCGACATCAAGAGCTGCGTACCGGCCGGCACCTGATAGTCGCCAATCTCACAATCATTCAAAGCCTCTCGCCCAACGCTTCGGTTCGGCGGGTAAAGTCGCATCGCTTCCTTGATGACCATGCGAGTGTAAGGCAAGGCGGGCAAGTCTGCGACTCCGGGAGAGGTTCGCCCATCCAAACTGCTGTTCAACTCCGCGAACAAGGCTTCCTGCTTGTTCGGGTAGCGAGCCAACAGATAGCACGTCCAGGCTAACACGAGAGCGGTCGCTTCATGACTGGCAAAAAATAAAGTCGCAAGCTCGTCTCGCAGTTGTTTCCGGCTCATGCGAGTTCCATCTTCGTCTTCGGCGGCCAACAACATGCTTACCAGATCATCAGGTTCTTTGTCGTCTTCATGTCGGGAAATGAGGTCGTAAATAATCTTGTCCAACTGCTTGATTGCTTTGCGAAAACGGAGGTTGTTGGGGGTGGGAAGAATGTTATCCAGAACCCACCGCAGTCCTCCCTGAGACGCAAACACTTGTGTAACTGTATTCGATATCTCACGCACGATGGCGCAATCGCGACTCGTGTCAGCATTGAAAAGGCATTTGGCGGCAATCTCCAACGCGAGCGCTCTCATTTCGTCGTAAATATCGCGAGTCTCTCCTCCCTGCCAATTAGCCAGCATCTTTTCTGTTCCAGCGATCATGACTTCGGCATATTTCGCCAAGCGCTCTCGATGAAACGCCGGTTGCGTAAGACGGCGCTGGCGCAACCAAACCTCGCCGTTACTCGATAACAATCCATTACCAAAAATGCGCCGCTGCAAAGGCAGGCGCAAAGACTTTGGCTTTATGAAATTCTTGCTGCCAAATACCGCTTCAATTTGTTCAGGATTGTTGAGGAGGTAGACCGGGACGTGAAAAAACCTCAAGCTGACAACGTCACCAAACTTGCGGGCAGATTCGGTGAGGAAACCCAACTGATCTTTGTAGAACGCGCGCGAGTTGCCTGCTAAGAGGTGACCTCTCGGGCCCGGTGGGCGAAGGCTTCTCATGTCAGATTACAAACCTTCTGAGTTGTTAAGCGGCAGGTAGCCTCTCTTCGGGCTTGCTGAAATTGCCGCGCGCCGCTCCTAACAGCTCGTCATAAAGAGCGATTACGTCCGTTACCAACCGCTCCTTTGAATGGCTCTTTTCCACAAACGCGCGTCCGCGCTCACCCATTTCCCGCCGGAGCGTTTCTCTTGCAAGAAGAAACTTGAGGCCCTGTGAGAATGCCTCCACGTCGTGTGTTTTCACGCCGATCCCGTGTTCACAAATAACATACGCCTCCGTAGCTTTTGCGTCGCAGCTCCCAAGTAGATCTACTACCCCACCCACCGCGGTCGCGATTACGGGACGCGCATTAGCCATTGCTTCAATCAGCGTTAAGGGTGTGCCTTCGTTAAGCGAAGTTAGCGCTACGACGTCCAGCGCTGAATAAAAATTCTCCGGGTCGTTACGCAACCCAGTAAAGATCACGTCGTCTTGAAGTCCGAGAGAGCGAGCCTGATCTTCCAGCGCGTCTCTGAGTTGTCCGTCGCCAATGATGATGAAGCGTATTCTCTGCACTTCGCCACTTTCCGTTTCAACTAATCCAAACAACTCCTTATAACGCGCCGCTGCCGCAAGGAAAAATGCATGATTCTTGATCTCGGTCAAGCGTCCGACGATGCCGACCGCCAGATCAGTGTTTGCGAGGCCTAACTCTTTTCGTGCCGCCTGTCGCCACTTTTCCCATTGAGAATAAATCTCGAGATCCAGTCCTAACGGGATGACTGCAAATTGCCCTTCCTGAATTACAGCAAACTGTCGTCTTCGGCCGACACGAAACTCGTGATGGATCTCGTGATATTGCTGTTGGCTGATGACCACCACGCGATCGGTCATGCGCGCCAAAATCCTCTCGATAGTGAGGAAGAATTTCGTTTTGAGGGGGCCATAGTAGCTGTGAAAGATGTGGCCGTGATACGTATGCACAAAAAAACAGCGGCGCGGGCGGCCGACGAGCGTCGACGGCGTGAGCCAACGATAGAACCAACCCGCAACCCTGCCAACCGTTCCTGCCTTCGCGGTATGTGTATGTACGATGTCGGGGCGCTCGCGCAGGAAGAGCCGAAAAAGTTTCCCGACGGTGACGATATCCTTCGCAGAAATCTCACGACTCATCTCTGGAATGATGACTGGTGTGACTCCCTGCTCCAGCGCGAAGTAGGTCATGTCATCTTCACCAGGCGGCACTACGCCGGCAACCAGGAGCGATTCAATTCCCGCTCGCTGCGTCGCCGCTGTCAGCCACGCAACATGACGGGCTGGGCCACCCATGTTGAGGCGCGCAATCACGCGAACTACTTTCATCTCTTCAACGAGCGCGCGAAGATTTTCAAACTCCAGCGCTCACTTCGGCGGGACGCTCCAACTCCATTTTGTTGGCGCCCGTTTCGGCAACCAGATTTGAAGCGCGCAGCAAGCTTTCAAACGTACCGGCGTCTGTCCACCAGCCATCGAGTTCTTCCCAGGTCATCTGTTCGCGTTGGATGTAAGCGTTGTTGACATCGGTGATTTCCAGTTCGCCGCGACCGGAGGGTTTCAACGTGCGAATGATGTCAAACACCTCGCCGTCGTACATATAGATTCCAATCACCGCATATTCGGATTTCGGCGCCGCCGGTTTCTCTTCGATGCGCACCACGTTCGGACCGCCAAGTTCGGGAACGCCAAAGCGTTCCGGATCCGGCACCTTCTTCAAAATTATCTTGGCTCCTTTGCCTTGCTCACGATAGGCGCGCACGGCGGCAGCGACGTTGCCCTCGATGATGTTGTCGCCGAGCACTACGCACACCGCCTCCTTGGCGGCGAAGTGTTCGACCAGCGAAAGCGCTTCGGCGATGCCGCCCTCGCCTTCCTGATAGGTGTAGTTGATATGCTTCAGACCGAAAGCTTTGCCGTTTCCCAACAGCTTAAGAAAGTCGCCGGCTGAATTGCCACCGGTAACAATCATGATGTCAGTGATGCCGGCGTTTACCAGCGTTTGGATCGGATAATAGATCATGGGCCGATCATAGACGGGAAGCAGGTGCTTATTGGTTACCGCGGTCAGCGGTCGCAAACGCGTTCCTAGTCCACCTGCTAAAACTACACCTTTCACTCGATCACCTCCGTATTTTGTCCGTAGTCAGTGATCAGTAGTCAGAGGTCCAAAAATCGGGGACCGACTACTGACCACTGACGACTGACTACCTAATCAATAAATCTCTGGAACCACAACTCCAGCATCAGCAAAGTCCATAGCTGATGCGCATAATCTCGTTCGCCGCGCGTGTGCAACTCAACCAAGCGCTTGACCTCTTCCGGTTTGAAGAGGCCACGATTCAACGACGCTTCGGCGAGCAGCGTCTCGCGAAGAAATGGTTGCAGCTTGCCACGAAACCAATGGCCAATCGGCACGCCGAAGCCCATCTTGCGGCGATTCAGATTCTCCGCCGGCAGAAGCTTCCCGAGTATTCGTTTCAACAGGTACTTCGTTGTCATGCCGCGCAGTTTGTATTTCTCCGGTAGGCTCGCCGCAAACTCGATAACCTTATGATCGAGAAAAGGCGAACGCGCCTCTAGTGAGTTGGCCATGGTAGCAATGTCGACTTTCACCAGCAGATCGTTGGGCAAGTACGTCATGATGTCGGTCAGCAACGCTGCATCGACAATGCCTGAACCGTTCGCGCGAGCAAACCACGGGTCGAGCACAGCGGCCGCTGAGACGTTCTGAGTTTGCCGCGTGAAATTGTCTGTCAACAAATCCTGTTTCGCTTCCGTATCAAAGACGCTGACCCAACGTAGATAGCGTTCAACCTTCGGCAACGATGCGGCCTGAAGAAAACGTTTCACATCGCGCACGCGACTGCGCTTCGTTTCCGATGACGGCATTAACTCGATCGCTTGCCTGACAACGGACTCGCGCAGCAATGCCGGAACGCGACGATACCGTTCAGCCAGTCGCATTGCCGCATAACGTTCATAACCCGCAAACGATTCATCGCCGCCATCGCCATTCAAAGCGACAGTCACATGCCGGCGCGTTTCGCGCGCGACGTAGAAAGTGGGAATGGCCGATGAATCTGCGTAAGGTTCGCCGTAGTGTTCCACCAGAATTGGCAAAACTTCAAGCGCGTCAGGACGAACTATGAACTCGTGATGATCCGCGCCCACGTGTTCGGCAACGCGACGCGCATGATGCAACTCGCTGAAGTCCTGTTCTTCAAAACCGATCGAGAAGGTTTTTACCGGCGTGCTCGATTCCTCGGCCATCAGCGCTACCACGGCGCTCGAATCGATCCCGCCGGAAAGAAAAGCGCCTAGCGGCACTTCCGACATCAGGCGTACCTTCACCGCGTCGCGCAATATTTCGATCGTGCGTTCGCCCGCTTCCTGTTCGCTTATATCCAGTTTTTTTGAAAAGTCCGGCTGCCAGTAGCGTTCGATCTTTAGTTCGCCCTTTCGGTAGCGCAGGCTGTGGCCCGGCTCAAGCTTTCTAATCGCGCGGTAAGCGGTGAGCGGCGCTGGCACACACATAAAAGAGAGATACTGGTTGAGCGCCTCGAAGTCGACGTCTTTAGGAAGGTCCGGATGCTGCAAGAGAGCGCTAAATTCTGAGCCGAAAACGAACTGGCCATTAACCTGCGCGTAAAGCAAAGGCTTCTTACCCACGCGATCGCGCGCAATGAACAGCTCCTCGGTACGTTCGTCCCAAATCGCGAAGGCAAACATGCCGCGCAGATGGTTGGGACAGTCGGCGCCATACTGATCGTAGGCGTGGACAATCGCTTCGGTGTCGCTGTTGGTATAAAACGTGTGGCCGAGTTTCTCGAGTTTGTCTCGGAGGCGGCGGTAGTTGTAAATCTCGCCGTTGAAAACGATCCAGGCGGTGCGATCCTGATTGTGGATAGGCTGTTGACCGCTCTTTAGATCGATAATCGCGAGCCGACGCATCCCGAGGCCAACCATGCCATTGAAGTAAAACCCATCCTCGTCCGGTCCACGATGGGTGATGGCAGCGCACATCCGACCGACCAGAGATTGGTCAACGTCTGACTTGTCACTTCGAACTATGCCGACAATTCCACACATACTGATTAGCGCGGCGAACACTTTGCGTGCCCCAGGAAAGTCACCGCTTGCTGAGTCGCTGGCGCTCCTCTTCATGTAGTCGCTTACGTTCCTCGCGCTTTTCCTTGATAAGCACGAAGCCAACCGCAACGAAGATAAAATAGAACACGAGCACCTGGGCGCGCTGGCGGTAAGCTGTTCCTACGTTGCCCTGAAACACCGAATAGGCCAGCGTAAGCATTACGGCGAAAATCAGAATCGGCGACGCCATTCGCAAACGATACTTGATGGTAAACCATAACCCCAGAACCAGCAGCGGAAATGAAACCCACCAAATAATCATCTCCGGCAGTGTGATGCTTTGACGCAGAGAAGTGATCTGCCACGGGAACGGCGCGAACAGCAAATAGACTATGCCCACCGGAATCGTAGAAAGCGCGCCGGACGTACTCGAGACATCGACGTCTCGGCCAAAACCGGATTCGGCAGAAACCGCTTGATCCTGACGGCTGCGCTGCACTTGTTCCAAGTTCCCATAATGCTCAAATTGAATACTGGCTGAGCGAGTTACACCCACGTAAGTCAAAGCCAGACCAAGCAGGATAACGGCGGAAAACTGGCGCGCGAAACTAGTCGCCGAAACCTGCTGCATGCCGATGATGAAGGCGCCGGCAATGGCGACGCAGATCATGTAGAACACATAGAACCGCAAAGCCAGCAGCGCTATCAGCGCCCCAAGCAATATCAAGATGTATTTTAGTGAAAGCTTTTCACCCAGCCGCAGTGTGGCCAGGATCGCGATCGCGAGAAAGAAAACGATCGGGCCGTCTTTTAGTCCTTGCGAAGACCAGAGCACGAGCGACGGATAGAAGGCTACGGCTATGCCCGCGAGGCGCGCCACTCGCGAATTCTGGAAGACCTGCTGGGCGCATAAGTAAATCACCACCGCCGTCGCCGCGCCAAAGACGGCATTCACTAGTTGGACCGCCAGCATGTTGCGCCCAGTCAACCCATAAACCGCGGCCACCAGGTAAACCATCCCCCACCCCGAACCTTCGCCGCTGCGCACAAATAGATTAGCGATCGATTGGTAATACTTGTCGCCGGCCCATCCCAACATCTGCGCGTTGCCGTAGAAGTCGTAGGTTATAGCGTCGCCGCCAAAAAAGTCCTGACCGCGAAAGGCGAAGATTGCGAGGCCAATAACGATTCGCGTGATCAAGCCGGCAACGAATAACCGCAAGAGAAAAGGGCCATCGATCTCACGCTTGTGAGCGTAGAAGCCCGCGACCGTCGCGAGCGCAGTACAAAGCAGAACAGCTTTGGCGGCGTCGAAGCCGGTGAAGTTTCCGTAGGAGCTCGCGTACGGAGCCACCAGAGTTGGCACGAAGATCACAATGCCAACGCACAGGAGCAGATAAAGCAAAGTTAAGACAGCGTTCATGTTCCTAGAAGCTTCCGCTCAGACCAGCGAACAGATCAAACATCGTCCGGCAAATCCAGGCGCGTCTTTCGTTCTATCAAGAATCGATCTTCCTCGCTCAACTCCTTGACGGGCTTGGCCGGCACGCCGGCAATCAAAAAACCTTCCGCCGAAAGCTCGCTGGTAATTACGGAACCAATCCCCACGATACATTTCGAAGGCACCGAGCCGCCGGGCGCGATCCTGATTTCTGATCCGATGTAGGCGAAGGAACCGACATCGATCGGACGCGTGCGCTGGCGGTTGTGCGTCCAGAGCGAAGAATTGCGTCCGCCCAGAATCGACCGCCGGCCAATGGTCACGCGATCTGTAAAATCGATCTTGTGTCCAGCAGTAATAATGCTGCCGGCGCCCAACGTGAATCGCGGATCAATCGGATTAACTACATCAGGTTCGGGCATGGAATTAATCTCATTCATGCGAATGATCTCGGAGTAGCGTCCGAGGTGTACTTCATCGCCACCCCTAATGATGTTCAAGTGTCCGATCCTTACGTGGTCATCAATACCGAGCTGCTTCAGTCTAACCATCAAATTAAGGTGACCAATGCGCACGTCATCGTCGATCCGGCATTCACGTGCGTCGATGATGCTTAGTCCGATGCGCACTCGCTTGCCGATTTGGTAACCAAAAAACCAGCGATAGCAGCAACGCTTCAGAAACGAAGGCAACAACGCGATGAGCGCGAGCACGGTCAATCGGGATTTGCTTAAACGTTGCATGCGCGAACTAGTTTGTCCTTCCGCGGCCGGCCGCTTCTTGTATGGCGCGCGCGAGTTTGTCAGCTTGATCCGCGAGCGAGTAGTGTGTGACTACGTGCCTGCGTCCCGCGGCGCCCATGGTCTCACGCAGTTGCGAATCGGCAAGCAGCAACTCCAGACGTTGAAACCACTCTGCGTCAGTTGTCGCCGCGAAGTGTGTTAAGCCGGCTTCACCGATTTCCGCCATCGCACCTACCGGGGCGGCTACAAATGGAATACCAACTGCCATGTATTGAATCGCTTTGAAGCCTGACTTTCCCGCGGCCCACTTTTCCGCATACAAAGACGGATCAATCGGATAAAGCCCAACATCAAAAGATTGAAAGTCCGCGACTTCCCTTTCCATTCTCCATTCCAGGTTTTCAACCTCGACACCGGTAATGCTCACCGCGCTATTGCCCGCGCCCACCACCTTCAGCTTGAAGCGATGCGTTTTCGCCAAGCTCTGCAACACCGGGAAAATCGCTTGAAGATAGGGGAACGTCGAGTGGGTGCCAATCCAGCCCAGGACCAGTTGACCATCTGTCGTCCGGGGCCGCGGCGCAAACACATCGGTGTCAACCACAGTCGGAATTATTCGCGCCACCGCGCCTCTGCTTTCCACATACTCAGCAATCGCACGGTTGCCACAGGTAACCACCTTGGCCCAACGTATCAGGTCGTCAGTTTTCTGAAACCATTTCAAGGCCCGGCCAAACTTGCCATAGGTTGGGCTAGTATAGGGAACGTAGGTAGCATCATCCAAATCGAGCACTAGCGGACGTTTGAAGACGCGCGCCGCCAGCCATTCAAAAACCGGTGGACCAAAGATCATTGCTTCACGTTGCACTAACACTACGTCAGACTGTTTCAATAATCGGATTACGCCGAGGCGCATTAGCGTGGATTTCAACATGGTCAACGCCGAGCGGGGCAAGGCACGACGCTGATAGAGCGTTCGGAAAGTTGCTGAGCTGATGAACGGGCTGACAGTGAGACTTAGACCCTGCTTTGCGAGCGGAGCGACAAACTGCTGCAAGCGATACCGGGTACCCGCGGCTTCCACGGGATATGACGCCAACCCCAGAACTTTCATAAAAGTGTTTGCTGTTTGATAAGCAACAACTAACCCCGCCCTAGCAGGCTTCTGAAAGACTCGTTCGTATGCCGAACACCAACATTTGGAGTGCGGCGGCAGCGACGCCGCTTTGGATTCTTTAGGTTTTCAGGTTTCACCAATCGAAAGCGGCGTCGCGCTACGCTTGCCGCCGCACTCCAAATCTGTTTTTCAGCATCCTGCTAGCTGTGGTTCGCCGCGCGCTCCGCCAATCGCTCATACAAGCGCCGATATCTTTTTCTTCCCACGCCCACCAGATCAAATTCCTGGCGCGCCACTTCCTGCAGTCGAGCTGACAGATCAGCTTCGCGCCTCAGGAGATCGATTTCATTCAAGGCTTTCAAATACGCCTGCCGTGTAAACTCGTGCAACAAAGCGCCGGCGTTCTTCTCTTCAATCAGTTTGTCGAGATCACCAACGCGCGCGTTGCAAACTATCGGCAGTCCACTCGCGAGGTATTCGGCTATCTTGGTGGGTGACGACGCCTGCTTGGAATAGCACGGCTTGATAAACGAGATGGCGATGTCTGCCGCCTTGAGATAACGCGGCACTGCGCCGGGCCCGACTTCGGTCACCAGGAAATTCTGCGGTTCAATACCCATGCTCGTCATTCGTTCCACAACCATCTGCCGCGGGCTCTGCGTCAGGATCAGCGAAAACGTTTGCGGATCCTGCTCGTGTGCGACTGCTAAAAACTTCGTCGTCTCATCCGTCAGATACCAGCCGCCGAACGAGCCAACGTAAACGATCACGCGCCGGTTCGTTAACTCTAATTCCTCGCGCAAAGACTCCCTGGAAGTCTCAGCGACGGTTTCAAACCGCTCGAAATCAACGCAGCACGGAATCACTTCAATCGGGCGGCCCTGCCTGTCCGCGTCGGTGGAACCAGGAAACACGAGCTCGCGTGCCTTCTCCGTCAACAACACAAACGCGTCGGAAGTGCGCAGCAGATAGCGCTCAACGCGCTTCAGTCCGCGATAGAGATAACCATTCTCGGGCCAAACGCCAGCGTCCGTGTATTCTTCGGGCATGAAGCCGCGGATGTCAAAAACCGTCTGCGCGCGCTTGAATTTTTTCGCGATAGCGCCCATCGCCGCCGGCACATGGTTGCGCGCATGCAGGACGCTGACGCCTTCCCGTCGCATTATTTCGAGTATCGTCCAGGCACCGGCAACCATGTCGTAAATCGTGGCCGGCAGCGACGGCCATTTGTGATATTTCCGGAAGTGCCAGGAGATTCCTTCGGCCGCCAGCGCCGCGCGCTGTTTGGCAAGTTCATCTGTGGTCCAGGTTTCTTTGAAGCGTGGCTCGAAAGTCAGTAGGCTGACTTTAACGCTGTCGGATTGCAACTGTCTTAGATAAGGAAGAACTTGCGTCTGAACCAGTGGCTCTCGCAAACCGAAGTAACAAATGTAAAGAGTGCGCACAGGCTTCATAGCTGACTGTTCATCAATGCTTTCCACTCAAGCGATTGCGACGCGTAGGGGCACGGGCAGGCCGTGTCCCTACTGTGCTAGGCGAGCTGATGCAGTTTTATCCTTCACCGCCCATTGTATCGTACCGATGATTGTCGCCGCGTCCAGCATCGCGAGCAGCGCTATTAGTAACAGCAGGCGCATCGTGTTTTTAAAGAGACCACCGGGATAACAAACACGATTGCGCCAGATCGCAACGAGTGCACGGGCCGCCAACAGCAACAACCAAAGCGCGAGTGTGACGAACAACCATCTGGCTCCAAACCAAAACATTGGCAGGGCGGAAGCCACGAGCAGCGCGTAGCGTTTGAATATCGCGGCCTGCCACTGTCGCCACAAGCCCGCCCTCATGTTGTTGCGCGCGTAAGTGACGAAGCGCTTGAAGGTCCCCCAGGGAGTCGCTTGCAAGTGCCAATGAACCAAGGCCTCGGGCGCGTTAACAACCCGAAACCCCGCCCGTTCAATCTCATTCATGAACAAAATATCTTCAGCAGATCGCAAATCTTCGGCGAAGCCACCTACCTGCTCCCAGACGCTGCGTCGCATCAGCGCGGAAACTATCGAGCGCGGGCGAATCAGTTTGCCGTCAAACTTTTGTGGCGGACTGATAGTGGCCATTGCCACGCACTGTTTGAACAGCGTGTCGACGATTGGTTCAAATGTCCCGTAGACCACATCAACATCTTCATCCGCCGCGGCCGGTACGGCGAGTTGTTCCAACCAGTCCGGCTCCGGTTCCACTCCGGCATCGATGAACGCCAGCCAATCATTCACTGCCTGCGCGGCGGCAAGATTACGAGCGCGGCCGGGCAAGGCTGCATCCGCTCGCACCAAACGAATGGGCACGCTCGTTTGATCGTAGGCTTCGACAATCGCTGCGGTTCGATCAGTGGAACCGGCATCAGTGATAACAATTTCAGACGGCTTCACGGTCTGACTCGTCAGACTACTGAGGAGCTGAACGATCGACTCCTGCTCGTTACGCGCTGGGATGATGACGCTGATGTTCACTAGCAGTGGGTCAGTTCAGTTTGTCGAGGTTCTCGTTCATGGCGGCAGCAACTTCAAAATAGCCGTGGACATTAGGATGACTTTCCGTGCTCGTCGGATAGATACGCTCGCCTTGCTCGAGAGCCCGAACCAGATACGGCAAAGCGTCAACGCACCTGATGTGTTTTTCCTGACAGGTTGAAATGATTTGTGAACGCACGCGGCCTTCGTTGTCCACCAACTTCTGATAGGTTTGATCCGGATTGACCTTCCCGCTTTGACTTTGAGAAGAAGCGTAAACAACTTCTTTCGTCGGCAGCAACAGCACGACGAGCTTGGCGTGACCGGCTTCCGTGTCAATCTGCATTTCCGCAAGCAGCGCCCGCGTGATTCTTAGTCCCTCGGTAATACGCGGCTCATCGAGATCTTCTCCGGCGAGCCGGTATGCGGGTGTGAACACGGTTTCTCTACCGGGCGATTCGCAAACGGCGCCCCGATCAGGATGGGCAACTGCCCAGCGTTTGTCGATCTCGTAATCAACATCCTGCGCGCCCGGCCACAGATGGGTGCGGTTCAGCAAGCGCCCGATCGCGAGATGTTCTCGCAGCCAAAAACTCAAACCGGAAAAACTCGCGCGCCCATACGTGGCGTGGAATTGCTTCTCATCATTCCAGAGTGCGGTGGCCTTGGCGCCAACTGTATCCGCGCTAAGATCCCCGGCCGCGCTGCTACGAAGATCTCGATGGGCGTCATACTGGTAGGCCATATTGTAGGCGTCGTAAATGTCGTTTCCGAGGTAAAGGCCAACCACAATGGTTTTGGGAGTGAGACGAAGCGCCTGGGGCACAAGAAATTTGTACTGGACAGGACCAAAGCCGCCGAGGCCCATGTTGTAGACAGTGCGTCCGGATAATTTCGACAACTGCTGCGGCCAGGCGTCTTGTCTGCCGGCGTTGACGCCCCACGTTTGCGAATCACCGATGGCGACGACATCCGCATGCTGCGGCACCGCGTCGTTGCGAAATCCATTCGCATCATGGCCGCGTGTAAACGGCGCCAGTTTTTTTCCCAACACGGGATCGGCAATCAACTTATCTTCGATTGCCCGGTCACCAAGCTGGCTTCGCTCAACCACGCGCAGCACTCCTTCGGCAACCACCAAACTAAAAAGGAGAGCACCGAGAGCGAGCAGAACTCGATAAAAACGAATCCTTGTTTTTGGTGAACTGGTTTCCACTGCTACGAGAGAATCCCGGGAATTAGGAGGGCAATCCAGTAGAAGGTGTCGGCAAAGACTCCGGGCACGGTGGCTCCTTAGTCGTTATTTTTCTTCGGCGAGCCATAGAGGTAATGGTCGTGTTGCTCCGCACCATCGGCTGGTAACTTCTCCCATTCTTCGCGCGGAATCTGAGAACTGATCTCTTCGACGATCTCCCAAAGCGGGCGCACGGCAACACGACTTTGCGTCGTCTCGTTTTCCGACAGCATCTCCTCAACCAAAGACAACACCCGCTGCTGCTTCTCTGGCGGCAGTGCCTTTACCTTTTCTTGAATTGTGTTTTCGAGACTAGCAGCCATTGCCATGAATTACCTTTGGCTTGAATTCTAACATACGACCCCGCTCTTCAATCCAGCTTGAACTCGCTCTTCCAATCCGTCTTCTCTGCCAACTTCGGCTGGTTCTGCTTATCAAGCACGCACGTTTCCAGCACCAGAAAATCCATTTCCGTTCGCATGAAGCAGCGATAACTATCCGCGGGCGTGCAGACGATCGGCTCGCCACGCACGTTGAAGCTTGTGTTCACAACCACCGGACAACCAGTTTTCCTGCCGAAGGCTGCGATGATTTCCCAGTAGAGTGGATTTGTCTCGCGCCGGACTGTTTGAATTCGCGCCGAGTAGTCAACATGAGTGACGGCCGGAATTTCTGAACGCTTCACCAGCAACTTCTCAATGCCCCAAAGTTTTTCTTCTTCGGGGCTCATCTTGCGGCGTTGCGACTCGGCCACGTCGGCTACCAGCAACATGTATGGACTATCCGTGTCGAGTTCAAACCAGTCAGCCACTTGTTCGCGCAAGACACTGGGCGCAAACGGACGAAAGCTCTCGCGATACTTGATCTTCAAATTCATCGCTGACTGCATTTCCGGCGAGCGCGGATCGCCTATGATGCTGCGACCGCCGAGCGCGCGCGGGCCAAACTCCATGCGGCCCTGATGCAGCCCGATAATTTTTCCGGCGGCAAGTAAATCGGCAACTACGACCGGCAATTCTGCGAGCGAATATTTCTTGTACGGCAAGCTTTGCGACTGCAAAAACTTTTCGATCTCGTCTTCGGTGTCGCGCGGACCGAGATATGAACCCTTCATGCCATCCGCATAGGCAGCGAGAGTTCGCTCGCCGTTCCGCTTAACGTCGCCCTGCGTCGCCCACGTTCCGGCGGCTTCTGGACTGACGCGCGCATTTCCCAAATAGCGATGCCAGATGGCCAGCGCGATTCCGAGCGCCCCGCCCGCGTCACCCGCTGCCGGTTGAATCCAAATATCTTCGAAAGGCACTTCACGCAAGACTCGACCGTTGGCTACACAGTTCAGCGCCACGCCGCCTGCCATACAAAGTTTTTTCATCCCAGTTTCTTTGTGGGCAAACTGCGTCATCTTCAACATCACTTCTTCGGTGATCACCTGAATGCTGCGTGCCAGGTCCATCTCTTTCTGCGTCACCAGCGACTCCGGCTGGCGCGGCGGACCGCCGAAGAGTTTCGCGAAAGCTGTATTTGTCATGCGCAGGCCCTGAGAATAGCTGAAGTATTCGTGGTTCATCCGGAGGCTGCCGTCGTCGCGCACTTCCAGCAGTTTGTCTTTGATAAGCGCGACGTACTTTGGTTCGCCGTAGGGAGCGAGGCCCATCACTTTGTATTCGCCGCTGTTGACGCGGAATCCGGTGTAGTAAGTAAACGCGCTGTAGAGCAGGCCGAGGCTGTCGGGAAACCGCAGCTCCTTCAACAGCGTGATTTCGTTTCCCTTGCCTATGCCCAATGAACTCGTGGCCCACTCGCCAACGCCGTCGATCGTGAGAATTGCGGCCTCCTCGAAAGGCGACGGGTAAAACGCGCTGGCAGCATGGCTCTCATGATGATCGCCAAACAGCAACTTCCACTCAAACTTTTTTCCGAGTTTCTTGGCCGCGCGCTCATCTTCTTCGCCGGCTTCGAATCCGGCCTTCGCCAGTTCAGTGCGAATCAGATCAGGCATCCAAAGCTTTTCCCTCATCCAGAGCGGTAATGCTTTGAGAAAGGAACTGAAACCGGAAGGGGCGTAATCGAGATAGGTTTCGAGCAGACGATCGAATTTCAGGAGCGGCTTGTCGTAGAAGCCTACATAGTCGAGGTCGTTGGCGGTGAGGTTAGCTTCGCCGAGACAATAGCGCGCGGCGTTCACAGGAAAATTGTGATCATGCTTGACGCGGGTAAATCTTTCTTCCTGCGCCGCCGCCACGATTTCGCCATCGACAACGAGGCACGCAGCGGAATCGTGATAGAAGGCCGAGATGCCTAGAATGCTTACCAAGGATCGTCTCCGTCTAGAACAAGGTGTAGATGAACGGAGCGATGGCGGAACTCTTGGCCAACACCAGCAACGCGCCAACCAACACGAGTGTGATCACAATCGGTGCCAGCCAATATTTCTTGTTCTCTCTCATGAACTGCCAGAGTTCACTGACAACCTGTACTTTTGACATCTCAACTCCTTGAATCACTCAATACATTTTTTCGTAGTGGCGCGGATCGCGTTGCCGTTCAGCATAAGGCTGCCAGTAAGAATCGCGGCGGGCAGCCCGACGACTAAGTGGATCCCAACCCGAAAGTCGTTTTATGATTCCGATCGGAGTTACCACTAAAAAGAACACCACCCCGAGGATAATGCGAGTGGTTACAAACGACATTCCCTCGGCCAACAACATCCAGGCTTTGTTTGGTAATACCAAAGCTCTTGGCCAAATTAGTCCCAGCAGAACCAGCAACGCGCCGAGCGGCAAAGCAACGTGCGCAGCGGTTGCAAACTTGCCTCGATAAAGCCACCACGAGCCCAGCAAAACAAAAACTCCGCCGACCACCAACCCAAACTCTCGTTCTACTCGAAATGGTTTTCTTTTCATAGCTCCGGGAGCAACAAAGCCTGCTCCAAAATCTCTGCGAGCAGGCTTCGAAAACGGACCTTGATCAGCAAGTGATGCCTGAACCTAAACTAACATCGATCCCGAACGATGCCGGAGATCGCAACAAGCTTGGACGACAACAAACCTCAGCTAGTGCCTGGCGTTTGTCCCGGCGCGCTAGCGGGGTTGTCACCCTCCTCGTACTCATTAGCTGAGTAGTAGCCCGAATAATAGTAATCCTGGGTCTCGACTTTCACGTTGTTGAGCACCACGCCAAAGATGTGTGCGCCGACGTCAAGCAACTGTTGCTTCGCGCGACGGACCACCGCGCGGGAACTTCTGCCGCCGTGAACAACCAGCACGACGCCGTCAACCATCGTTGAAAGAATCGACGCGTCGGTAAACGATATCGCCGGTGGCGAGTCGATTACGACGTGGGCAAAGCGCTCGGTCAACAGGCCCAAGAGCCGGCGCATTTCGTCTGAACCCAAAAGCTCCGCGGGATTTGGGGGCACTGGGCCGGACGTCAGAAACTTGAGATTGGCGAGCGGCCCATAGCTCTGCATCAATCCATCGATGTCTGTTTCGCCCGATAGCCAGTTGGTTAACCCGCGGGTGTTCGGAGCGCCAAAATGAGCGTGCAACCGCGGTCGTCGCAGATCGCAATCGATCAGCAGAACTTCGGCGCCGGTTTGCGCCAGCATGAAGGCCGTGTTGATAGCGGTCGTCGTCTTGCCTTCTGACGGCTGACTCGAGGTCACGAGGATCGTCTTCGGTGGTTGACCGGCGGACGAAAGTAAAAGCGACGTTCGCAAGTGCCGGTAAGACTCAGCAATCGGAGAACGTGCGTCGCTGATCATGGCGAGCGCGGTTGTTTCAGAGGGCGCGGGCCCCTGAGGGGATCCGCCCAGGCCAATCAGGCGACCGCGATCGCGGCCTGCCGGAATCAATGCCAGCGCCGGAATGTGCAGGTAGCGATCCACGTCCTCAACCGATTTGATCGTGTCATCAAGGAAATCAAGCAGGAAGGCCAGACCGATGCCAGCGACCAGTGACAATAGGAACGCGACAAAAATATTCCGGAACCGCTGTGGCCCAATTGGCTCACGCGGCAAGCGACTGTAGGTGGCGATGCTGACTTCGTTTGATCTGTCGCCGTTAGTCACTTGAAACTCGCGCTGGCGTTGTAACAGCGTGTTTAGAATCTGGCGGTTGGTTTCCAGTTCCTGAGTCATCGCCAGCAAATCGATCTGGTCGCGCGTCTGCTGCGTGGTCGCGCCCTTTTGCTGTTCGTATGAACGTCGCAGCAGGTTTTCCTGCGCCACCGCTGCCTCGTAACGCCGCTGTAGCGCGGTCACGATTTCGCGCGGCGCGTTATCGAGCTCGCCTTCAAGCCCTTTCAATTGAGCATCAATCTTCTTAACTTCCGGCCACTCCGGTGTGTAAATAATCAGCAAGGCGTCGCGCTTCTCTTTGAGCGCCGAGATGCGATCCCTCAGCTTCTCGACTCTGGCTGAGGTGTTAACGTCAGGAATCGAAAGCTTATCTTTTTCTCTCCGGGCCGCCTCGAGTTGGGCCTGAAGATCCTTGCGAGCGTTTTCGGCGATCAACAACTGGCCGCTGAGCGTGGCCAGGCGAGTGGCCTCGAGGTTTCCCGCCGTGTCGTTAACCAGCGGTAAATTTTTGTCTTTCGCGTAATTAAATCGCGCTTCCTGATCGTGCTTTATTTTGGTTTGCAAGTTTGCGATCTCGCGCGCCAGAAGATCTTCAGCCTTGGTTGAGTGCTCGGTTGAGCGTTCCAGATTGTTGTTGACGAATACGTCCGCGAGCGTGTTGGCAATCTTCTGCGCCAGTTGGGGATCAGAATGAATGAACCTAATCTTCACGAGATTAGTTTGTGGAACCGACTCGACAAGTTCGCCGCCAATGATGGCGTCTTCGTAAGGTTCCAGTTGCGCCAACTGTTCCGGCGTCAACGAACCTCCAGTTACTTCACTCTCTCCAACTACCGTAAGACCAGGGGAAATCGCGGGCGACTCATTTACTTTCTTAGGCTTTGACACGATGCGACGAAGCGATGCGAAGACGCCGCCTTGCGCCTGTCCACCAAAGAAGGCCGGATTGTGTTGCAGGTCCAAAGTGAGAACCACCTGACGCGCGAGCGCGGGGTTCTCCAGAAGTTTTAATTGTGTGCCCCAGAAGTTTGGATCCTGCTGGCCAGCGATCACGATCTCTTTCGTTTGCAGAACGTTGGGCGCCTTTTGTTCGATGCGGATGACCGCTTCTCCGGCGTAAATCGAAGGCGCGCGAAACGCCTGGATGGTGACCAGCGAAGTAACTACCAGCACCAGGCTGAGAATCAACCACTTCCTTTTTAGTACGACGAATAAGTAGTCGCGGAAGGTCGTGGGTTCCAGTCCGGAAGTGCCATACGGTTTTGCGGCAGCAAAGTCCCCCAGCGGTCGATCGATGCTGCGATCGAGTGCGCCTACTGGCATGAGCCGATTATCTTGAGACATCTGGATTTAGACCTCAAATTCAGGACAGTTCATAAGATAGGGGAATAATAACAGACGCCTGAAATGAGGCAAGCTCGCGGCAGCCAGTCTAGCTTTTCGTGGCCACTTCGCTGCGCGGCTCCAGGGCGGCAAATCTGCGCAGGGCATCCTGCCAATTTGGAAGCGGGACCAAGCCAAGCGCCTCCGATAGTACACACTTGAGGCGCGAATTACGCGGCCGCGGCGCCGGTCGCTGGAGACTATCCATCTCTATGCTCTCCAGATTTGTCGCCGACTGACCACTAAAATCCAAGGCCGCGCGGGCAAACTCCTCGTAACTGACGCCGGATCCGGCATTCACCGTGTGAAAAGTTCCTGGCAAATCCAGTTGAGCCAACTCGCGCAAGCGCCCGGCCAGGTCAGGCGCGTACGACGGCGTTCCGTAGGCATCTCGGATTGCGCTCAGCTTTTCGCCGCGCCGGCCACGTTCAATGATCGTACTCAGGAAATTGGTGCCGCCGAGACCGAAAACAAATCCAGTTCGAACCACGATCGTCCGCGCGTGGGCCAACTGCGCACGTCGCTCGCCTTCAAGCTTTGAGAGACCATAAATACTCTCCGGAGTTGGCTGATCTCGTTGGGTGTAAAAGCCCTCTTTCCTGCCGTCGAAAACGTAGTCGGTCGAAATGGTTATTAGAACAGCATCCACTTCGCCACTAGCGCGCGCCAGATTTTCGGGCCCGGCAGCGTTTACCTCGAAAGCTCGTCCCCGGTTGAGTTCGCAGCCATCAACGTCAGTCCACGCGGCACAGTTGATGACCACATCCGGGCGAGCACGTTGCAGCGTCTCGGTAACGCTATCAGCATCGCTGACATCGAGACCCTGGTGATCGTAGACGAAAACAAGATCGCCAGTTGAACGGCAATACTCGCTGACTGCTCGTCCCACCATCCCACCGGCGCCGGTCACTAAGACTTTCAACTCGCGCCCACCTCCGCACCGTATTGTTCGCGGTAATAATCCTGGTAGGCTCCGCTGCGCGTTCGTTCGAGCCAACGACTGTTCTGCCGATACCACGCAATTGTTTTTTGTAAACCTGTTTCCCAGGTCTCGCGCGGTTGCCAACCCAATTCCAACTCAATCAGAGAAGGATCAATTGCGTAGCGGCGATCATGTCCCGGGCGGTCCTTGACGAAGCGTATTAGCGAGCGAGGCTTGCCCACCGTTTCGAGCAATGACCCGACAACGTCGAGGTTGCGACGTTCGTTGCGGGCGCCGACGTTGTAAACCGCTCCCGGCCTGCCTTTTTCCAGCGCCAGCAATATCGCCCGGCAATGATCTTCAACGTAGATCCAGTCTCGTACGTTTTGCCCGTCTCCGTAGACTGGAATTGCCTGGTCGTTGAGCGCGTTGGACAACACGAGCGGAAGAAATTTTTCCGGAAATTGGCGCGGCCCGTAGTTGTTGCCGCAGCGCGTTATCACCGTGTCGAGCCCGAACGTGTGATGTGCGGCCCGCACCAGATGTTCGGCGGCCGCTTTCGAAGCGGCGTAGGGACTGTTTGGCGCGAAGGGAGAATCTTCGGTGAAGAATGCCTCCTCGTTTTCGGGCAAGCTGCCCATGACTTCGTCAGTCGAAACTTGAACGAAGCGGGTAACGCCGCGGGCGCGAGCCGCATCGAGCAACACTTGCGTGCCCACGATGTTGGTGGTCAAAAACTCCGCCGCATTTGCAATACTACGATCCACGTGCGATTCGGCGGCAAAGTTAACGATAGCGTAGGCACCTTCGTCGAGAGCGGCTAGTACGGCTTCGGGCTCGGCAATGTTGCCGTGAACGAAACGATGACGCGTCTCGTCCAGATCCTCCAGATTGTCTAGATTTCCGGCATAGGTTAGGGCGTCAAAGTTCACAATCTTCCAAGCGCTGGTTTCCTCCAGCAACATTCGGACGAATGCTGAACCAATGAACCCCGCCCCCCCAGTAACAAAGATTTCGCGCATTTTAGTGGTCAATTTTTAGCCACCCCGTGGAGTCACAAAAACTACTGATAAGAGCCATAGTAAATACAAAATGCCAGTTAGCAAAGGCGCCCATAGCATGCAAGCGCTTTTGTAATATTCTGTTGACTTCTCAGTTGAAATGGTCTATTACACCGTCCTCTGTTTTATGGCGATAGGTTCAAGCGACCCAATGGGTCGGGATTTTAAGGATTAATTTTGGTCTTTCTAAGATGTCCAACGAAGCCCTTTCCCACGGCTTTCAGTTGCGATCGTAACTTACGCCCTGGCCCAGAGATCCCTGCAACAACTGAGAGGACGCCCAGCGCCTAACTATTTAGTTAACATTCTATTTTCATTTGGCGTAGCATCGCCAATTCTGCGAAACACCGGCAAGTTAAGTTCGCACAAACCGCGAACTTGAAATAGAGACGCCCCCAATGAAAGTCTGCCGCGCCCCCATTTGCATTTCGTGTCGTCCGTACCCTGAGTCTGGTATCCGCCATACCAGTCTGAACCCCACCACAATTTCCAAAACCGTATCACTGTTTTCATCATCATCGGAATCGTTTCCCAGCGGGTCACGAACTCGGTGTTTGAACAACTAAGGAGTCCATAAATGAAACCGACGAGCTTCCAATTCGTACCGCGGACAACAGGTCACAGGAATATTCGTATTCGCACTATTCACAAATTCTCCAGGAGTTTGTTGTTGCGCCTTGGCGCAATCCTGATTCTGGGCGGCCTGCTGGTCAGCGGTTTCTATTCAGCTTCCTCCGCCAAAACAAACAAGAGCGCAGCTCCCCAAGCCCCTCGGCAGACAGCGGTCACAACATTGAAGACTCTGCCAACTACGCCGACCGCTAAAGCATCCTTCAGTGCCTTGCCATTACCCTTGCCGCCCGTGGGTCCCACACTGGGAACCTATGCCGCTGATTGCACCACGCCAAAAACAGACTTCGTAGTAGGCGATACGGTATGTGTAAAGGTGACAGGATTTCCTACAGGTTCATTTTTCCCATACCGCCTCCTTCTGGGTAACGCTAATTCCACTATCATTCAGAGCGTGGCTATTACCTCGGATCCTCAGACACTCTCGTTTACCGTGGATGCCACTTCGGTAATTGGTGGGGTCACTGTGGACAATAGAGGAACTTGGCAAGTAGTCGTCGTGGATCCATTTTTCCTTTTTCCAGTAGCGAGGACTAAGTTTACAGTCTCCGATCCGCAAAATACGACTGCTGACATAGCCGTTGCCACGGTTTCATCTTCGACCGAAGTACAAGCGGGATCCCAGGTAATCTTCCGCCTGGAGGTAAAAAACTACGGGCCAGACAGCTCGCTAAGTGTCCAGTTGACGGATGACGTACCGGCCAATACAACTTTCAGTTCGTTTCAACGGCTCTCAGGTCCAGCGTTTGTATGCACCAATCCGAGCGCCGGCAGTAGTAGCGGCACGTCAACCTGCACGCTTGCAAGTCTTGACTGGCCCGGTCCCGAGGCAGTCTTCCTCGCTATCTATGACGTGAATGCAGGCACGCCGGCTAACACAATAATAGTTAACACCGCTAACGTAACAAGCAGCACAGACGATCAAAACCTGCGCAATAATTCCACTTCCGCTTCCGTAACGGTCGTCGGCTCAAGCGCGGGACAATGCTCGCTCAATTGCCCGGACAACATTACCGTTATTGCCGACACCACCGAGGGCGGCCAGCGCGGCGCGCACGTCACCTTTGACGCCGCCGAACCCACCGGTAGTTGTGGCGCAATAACGGCATCGCCTGCTTCCGGCACGTTTTTCCCGGCCGGAACAACCGTTGTGAGCGTCAGCTCCGAGACCAACGGAGGAAGCTGCAGTTTTACGGTTACGGTTGAAGACCAGGGGACAAACCCTCCGTCCATTAGTTGTCCAGCCAATAAGCAGGCTGATGCAGACAGCAACTGCTCCGCCACAGTCAATGTTGGCACTGCGTCGGCAACGGGTAACAACGTCACGGTGATTGGCACTCGTAGTGATGGGTTGCCGATGTACACCTGCGACGCGAACGGCACCAACTGCGTGCGCCGCAGTTCTGATGATCCCTTCTCGAGTGGGGTAACTACCATTACCTGGAAGGCGTATTCGCACGATGTTCCGGGACCTTATGCGAGCGCGGACGACGAGGAGGCACACCGAACGGGCGTTGCCTTATGTTCGCAAACTGTAACCGTTAACGACGTGACGCCGCCTACGATTACGGCCCCGAACACGTCAGCCTCAGCGGACGCAAACTGTATGGC
>JANLYZ010000163.1:0-4554 GCA_031365905.1 Chloracidobacterium sp.
AGCGGCAACTCTTGTCCGGGCTGGCAAATGCTCGACAACAACTCGGCAACTACCGCGATCGTCACAACCGGCACTTCACTTTTTCAGCTGCACAACAGCGGCAAGATCTGGCGCTTCACCGGAGTGGCTTGCAACGGCAACTCTTGTCCAGGTTGGCAGATGCTCGACAACAATCCGGCCACGACAGCAATCGCGGCCGGCGGCAATCAGCTCTATCAGTTGCACAGCAGCGGCAAGATCTGGCGCTCTACCGGAACACCATGCAACGGCAACTCGTGTCCTGGTTGGCAAATGCTCGATAACAATCCCGCGACCCGTGCGATCATATCTCGATAGATCTTTCAGTCGCTCGGGATTAACTTCATGACGCCTGACGAATTCCGTCGCCTCGCTCTGAACATGGCTGGGGCCACTGAGGGTGCGCACATGGGCCACCCAGACTTCCGCGCCAACGGGAAAATCTTTGCGACACTCTATCCCGATGGCGCGTCCGGCATGGTCAAGCTCACGCCGGACCAGCAGCAGGATTTCATCAGTGGAGATTCCGCGGCGTTCTCGCCTGCAAGTGGCGCTTGGGGACGTCAGGGATGCACAACCGTCCGGCTTGTTTTTGTTGCTGAAGACAAGCTCGGCGAGGCGATGACTCTCGCGTGGCAAAACACTGTGAAGGCTGCGGCAAAGTCGAAACCTAAGCGAGCGACCAAACCTGCAACGCAGTCAAAGCGAACCCGCAAGCAGTAGGATCAAACGCAAAAAGGGTCGCCTGTTAGCAGGTGCCGGTTCAGTTTGAGTCAGTAAGGACGAATGCATTACAGAACCGAGCGCGGTAGCGCCGGATACTGGAGTAAGCATCGGTAGTAGGCTAGCAACTCTGCAACCGTTGATTACTGAGTTTGACTCTAGCATCCGGCGCTACCGCGCTCGGTTCTGTATTGAGTGCGTCCAATCCCGCATTTGACCGGTCGCCGATTCATCCCGATGCACAAATGCCAAAGTGAACCAGTACCTGTTAGCAGCCTTCCTTGACGCTTGTTAATTCCATCTGTTATAAAAATTTCTTCGCGCCCGCGCCTGATTTGAGACTATGTGAGGGCGCTTATTCCGCAGTAGCTCAATGGCAGAGCATCCGGCTGTTAACCGGAGGGTTGTAAGTTCGAGTCTTACCTGCGGAGCCAGATCAATGAAGGCCGCTGGAATTAGCCCCAGCGGCCTTTTCTCTTTGCAAGCCCGGTGCGACGCAACGTAAGCGTTACAATCTCGATAGTAGTTGATGGCATACTAAACAGGAGAGAGAGCATGACGGTAACTCTTGAAGACCAACTGCTTGATAAGGTGCGTGCGCTGCCGCCCAACAAACAACAGGAAGAGCTAAGACTGCTTGATACGCTTGCCAGTGGGCCTGGCTGCGAACCTCGCGGAACAGGTGTCGATCGGAGACCCATTTGGGAGATTATTGGAAGAGGTCGTCGCTCCGGTTAACCGCAGACACTTGGGAAAACGTCCCGACCGACGGCTCGATTAATCTTGATCAGTACCTCTACGGAGCGCCGAAGCAGCAGCCGTGAGAGGCGAAAGTCTTGTGCTATACTTTCGACCATGGAGCAGGAAGAACTAATCGAGAAAATCAAGCGACTTCCTCAGGATCGGGTCGCTGAAGTTGAGAATTTTGTGGACTCCCTGGCCCGCCGTGAACAAGGTGGCAGGCGAATCAATCTTCACCACGCACTCAGCGATTACGCGATTCAACACGCGGGGACCGATGCCGACGTCGATCCTGACCTCGAAGCCGCCGCGACCGATCACCTCCTTCAACAACACCCCGAACAATGAAGCGCGGCGAAGTTTACTGGGCCGATCTCGCTCCTCGTTCAGGATCCGAGCAGCAAGGCCGTCGTCCGGTGATCGTGATCTCGCATGACGCTTTCAATCAGACTCAAGGTTGGCGATCGATCATCGTTGTCCCACTGTCCACCTCTCCGGTGCAAGCCGGGCGCGGGCCTTCCGCTGTGTTGCTCTCACAAGGCACAGCGGGTCTCGGCAAAGAAAGCGTCGCGCTCTGTCATCAAGTGACCACTCTGGATCGCTCTAAGCTCACCCAACGAATTGGCGAATTAAATTCAACGGAGCTGAGCCAGGTCGAAGATGGACTCAAGGCCGCAATGGACTTGCCGTAGTTGTTGGGTAACTCGCTGTTAGCAAGCCGGTGCGGTTTGTTTCCCACGATTAGTTGACTCTGGAAACCTGCTCCTGTATAAGAACCCTACTTCATGAGCTTCGAGAGAACACATCATCCGCACGTTCACCGGCATGTCCATCATCACGGACAGCGGGACCGCGTGCTGGCGATTGTGATCTCAAAGCCATAAGAGATTAGACCGAGATCACAACCAAAGCTTTCGCGAACCCGCTGCCGTAGTTAACACGGCGGCGGGTTTTGCTTTTCGTTAAGGATGCTTTCGTCTTATGTCTGAACCACTTTCCAAGATTCCTACGGGCATGCGTTATTACTACGGTCCCGAAGCGCGGCTGAGGCGGGCTATCGAGGCGGCCGTCATGTCGATCTTTGACGGCTGGTCCTACGAAGAAATCACCACGCCGACCATTGATTACTACTCGCTGTTTGAGCACGGCATGGGCCGCACACAGGCTCACCGCGCTTTCAGATTCAGCGACAGCGACGGTCGCCTGTTGGCCGTTCGGCCTGATGTCACATCTCTGGTGGCCCGAGCTGCAGCTACTCTTTTCGCTCAGCGTGAGCGGCCCTTGCGCCTCTGCTACGTGGCGCCGGTCTTTCACCAACAACCGGAATCTCATACGGATTGGAGAAGAGAATCCAGTCAAATCGGTTGCGAACTACTAGGCACAAACAGCAGTGCCGCTGACATGGAATTGTTGGCGATGGTTTGCGAAGTCCTGCAACATCTCGGGCTTGATCGCGGTTGTTCGATCACGCTTACGGACATCGATGTCTTCAATGGGGTCGCGGAAGAACTGGAACTCGATCCCGAGTCGCGGGATGAAATGCGCCGCCTCGTTGACACTCGGAACGCGGTGGACCTGCGCCGGTTTCTGGCGCCATATTCGTTCGCCCAAGATTCGCAGGCGTTTGCCCAACTCATCCAGCTTCCGGGCAAGCGCAACGTCCTTGATGAAGCTCGCCGAACGATTACGAATACCAGATCACGCGCGGCGCTGGACCGCCTCTCGCGCTTATGGAGTGTCATCGAATCGCTTGATCTGGCGGATCAATTCGAGATCGACCTGGGGGATGTTTCGCGACTGGACTATTACACGGGCCTGACTTTCAAGATTTATGTTGACGGTGCCGGATCGCGAATCGGGAGCGGTGGGCGTTACGACGGTCTGACGGCGAGTTTCGGCAGAGCAGAGCCGGCCGTTGGCTTTGTGTTGGAACTGGATGTGCTGACAGAGCTTCTGCTCGGGCGTGACGAATCAAATTTGGCCGCGCGGTCTAGTGAAGCTGCGGCGTCGATCATGGATGCCGACTTGTCTAAGCTGTTTCGCGCGGCGATAGGCAAGCGGGCGCTTGGCGAACGCATAGTCATCGATCCAGTGGAGGTTGCGTCGTGACGAAATTGACAGTAGCCATCTCTAAAGGCAGGTTGCAGGCTGAAGCCCTCGATCTACTTCAGCGCGCCGGCCTAAAGTTTTCGGGCGACTCTTTTTCCACGCGTCGCCTGGCCGTTGAAGACGACTCCGGTCAGTATCGCTTAATCTTTGTAAAGCCTGCGGACGTTCCTGTCTATGTCGAGCACGGCATCGCCGACTGCGGCATTGTGGGCCGTGACGTATTGCTCGAGTCCGAGCCGGACCTCTTACAACCTGTCGACCTGGATATCGGCGCCTGCCGCATCGTGGTGGCCGCCCGAAGCGATACGATCTTGAATCGATTTGGGATGCTGCGCGTCGCGACCAAGTACCCACGCATCGCCGCGAAACACTTTGGCGCGCGGGGTGTGGCCGTCGATTTGATCGAGCTGTCAGGGTCGGTGGAGCTGGCGCCCGTGCTTGGACTCGCGGATTGCATCGTTGATTTGGTCGAGACTGGCCGCACGCTCAAAGAGAATGGCCTCAGCATTGTTGAAGTTATTACTGAATCCTCAGGGCGGTTGGTGGTGAATCGCGCCAGCTATCAACTGAAAGCTGAAGAGATTGGTCAGCTCATCAGATCTGTCGACGCCGCCACCCAAAGGAGAGCAAACGGTGATTGAAGTAATCCCGAGCGATGATAAAGATCGCCTGAAGCAGAAGCTGCGACGCCTCAAAGAGCGGAACGTCGCCCTCGATGCCGGACTGATGAATCAAGTTGAATCGATCATCGAGGATGTGCGCACGCGCGGCGATATCGCTCTGGTTGAGTACGCGGCGCGTTTCGATGGTTATCAGCAGCAAGCGTCCGAGCTGCGCGTTTCCGCAGAGGCCCTCGATCGCGCGGCATCTCAGGTCGACGCTAAGCTGTTGGCAGCTCTCGACGAAGCGATTCGAAACGTCCGTGCCTTTCATGAGCACGAGCGACAGGCATCGTGGAAGATC
>JANLYZ010000233.1:0-4959 GCA_031365905.1 Chloracidobacterium sp.
TCTTCCTTATTTGTTCCGGTGTTACGCACCGTCACGGAAGCATTGGGAACAACTTCCTTGTTAGGGTTAGTAACGACACCGCCGATGGCGCCAGTCACGGTTGACTGCCCAAAGGCGATCGCGCTCAACCCGAGAATAAACGAGAGCACGAAAGAGAGCTTCACAAATTTCGACATAGCAGGAGAACTCCTTAGGAATGAGATAACGTTGAAAGAGTCTGCGCTACCGGTTTGGGCGCAGGTTGCGACCTTTGCAATTGAAATCGAGAGCAAATTGAATTTATGTCCAGCAGGAAAGTTGACTGTCACCCTAATTATAGACGCGAACTTCTATCACGCCTGTCACTATTAGCGCAAGCCTAATACAAGTTAACTCTCTGTAAATGCACTGTTGCTGCTTTGTTACTGGAAAGATAATTCCGATTGATGACATCGCAATTCCATTTCGCAAGCTGCATGCCGAATACGAGCCAATCTTGTGTCAACGGTTTAATGCCCGCTTTTCAACAGTTAACCCCATGACTGAGTCTCCACCGACATCGGGCTTCGCCAAGAATTTGGATAAAATCGGAAAATCAGGAAATCGCTCGAAGCAAAGACCAACCATGCTGATTGGAGAGACTAAACTCGTTCCACGATCATTGCGATTCCTTGTCCGCCGCCTATGCAGGCAGTGGCCAAGCCATACCGTCCACCTCGCCGGTGTAGCTCATGCAGAACCGTTATAAGAAGTCGCGTTCCGGTTGCACCAAGCGGGTGTCCCAGGGCAATCGCGCCGCCGTTTACATTCGTGCGCGAGCGATCCAGTCCTAACTCCTTTTCCACGGCAAGATATTGGGCAGCGAAAGCTTCATTGACTTCAATCAAGTCGATGTCCGAGAGTTTGAGCCCTGCCTTGTCCAAAGCCAGACGCGTCGCCGGCACCGGCCCAATTCCCATTAGCTCCGGCTCAACGCCTGCATAGGCCCAACTAACAATGCGACCCAAAGGTTTCGCGTTACTTCGTTTCACAAACTCTTCGCCACAAATAATCAGCGCCGCGGCACCATCGACAATTCCTGACGCGTTGCCAGCCGTGACAAATCCATCCTTCGCGAAAGCCGGTCTTAACTTTGCCAGGCCTTCCAGGGTTGTTTCCGGTCGCAGGTGATCGTCAGCGTCAAAGACAACCGTCGACTTTCGGGAAGAAACTTCCACTGGAACAATTTCTTCTGCGAGGTAACCGGCGTCCTGAGCTCGTTTCGCCTCCTGCTGCGAACGCAACGCGTATTCATCCTGCGCCTCGCGCGGGATCTCAAACTTCCGCGCCAGGTTTTCCGCCGTGCCGGCCATGGGCGTGTTGCAATAAGTATCTAACAGCGCGACCATCAAGCTGTCTTCGAGTTTGCCACCGCCAAGCGGGAAGCCCGAGCGCGCCCCCCGGATCACGTGCGGCGCTTGCGACATAGATTCCATGCCACCAGCCAAAACCGTTTGCGCTTCACCAAGCTGAATCATCTGCGCGCCGGAGACAACCGACTGAATTCCACTGCCACACAAACGATTGACAGTCAGCGCTGGACGATCAAACGGCACGCCCGCTTTGAGAGCAACGTGTCGCGCACCATAGATGGCGTCGCCGGAAGTCTGTAGCGCATTACCTATCACAGTGTGATCAATTTCTTCCGGCGCTACGCCGGTAGACTCTAAAGCGCCACGCGCCGCAATCGCTCCCAGGTCAATCGCTGAAATATCTTTCAGTGGGCCGACATAATCGGCCATCGCAGTTCGCTTGCCACCCAGTATGAAAACATCCTTCGACATTTGTTGTTCGCCACTCCCTTGTCTGAATCTTGCTCAACTCAACAAACGAAAAAGCCTAACAGACCGAAATGACTCGGTCAATTTCGCGGTTGTCTGGAGTTGAGTGAGCGCTGGAAGATTATTCGGTAAACCGATGTTGCGCGCGATAGCGATGCAGTAATTCTTCCAGGAATCCTTCGTAACTGAAAGTAGCGGCATCGTAAGTAGGTCGCAGCTTGAAGAGGAGCGGCAACGACACTCGCCAGGCCATCCACTGTCGCGCCATGTCGGCCAAATCCCAGCGGCGACGCAAAAACGTCTCTACCACCTGGATCTCTGATTCAGTCAACACACTTAGGTCGGCTACGAAATCCACGGGCTTGAATGAACGGCGCAAGGCGGGATCACTGACCGGCGAAGCAAACACCTGCGCAAACGCCGGCGCCTCGGCTTCACGTTCCCGCACCACTACTGTTCCCGCAACCATGTCGCCAATCCGCTGATCAGACAAACTAACAAAAACCGAGATTAGGCCGACGGAATAGAAGGGGAGGATTAGAGTGGGTTGCATGTCGATTACGCGCAGGAGATTTCTTACCGCTGCCTCCCAAAAAGTAATCGGGCGTCCGTCTTCGCGAATGACGCGAATCTTCAGCCAGCGCTTGCCGGGAGTTTGTCCATTCCAAAGCCATTCAAAAAAAGCGAAGTAGCCGGAAAGGATCAGGAAGATAACTACGATCATGACCGCCTGAATCCACTTCGGCAAACTCAAAATCCGATCCCCAACACTCGAATAATCTGCGATTAACGAGAACCCGATAATAATTATGATGATAGTGATCACCTGCAAAGCATGATCTATAGCGCAGGCGAGAAAGCGATTGCCGATTGAGGCGAGCGCAAAGTGAAGCGGCACGCGCTCCGGCGTTTCGATGATCAGGATGTCTTCAGTGGCTAGCGTTGCGGACATTGAAACCGAACTCCTCGGGAGTCTTGCCAGTCAACTGAATGTATAGAGCATCGGAACGTAGTTCGATTTCATCGTCCCACTGGATTGAGCGATGAGCACTCACGCTGACCTGCTCAAAGAAGCTGTAGTCATCCCACGCTTCGAAGACACCTTTACCGGCTAGATCAGATAAGTCCACTTCTCCCTTTTCTCCATCTGAGAATTCCAAATAGAGGCGATAGTTTGGCAATGCCTGAACTGTTAGGGGTCGAATCAACGTCATCAGGCTAGATGTCTCCCCATCCTCTTACGCGGAGAAAGCGGCGCTTGCCTACTTGAAGCAGAAAGTCTCGTTGACTTGTGACTTCTATTTCGAAATCTTGTTTCGTCACTGGTTCGCCTTCAACGCGGACTCCACCTTGTTCTACTAGCCGGCGCGCCTCTGACATCGAAGGCGCAAGATCAACTTCAACCAGCAGCCGCGCTATCTTCCATTTTCCAACTGGACGGACCAAGCGACTTTCGACATCACCCGGAGCTTGCCTGTCGCGGAAGATGCGATTGAATTCGTCTTCCGCGGCGTTCGCGTTGTCAGCCGAGTGGAAATCCGTAATGATCCGTTTTCCGAGTTCCACTTTTAGATCGCGTGGATGTGGTTCGCCTCTTCCCGCTTGCGATCGTAGGTCCTGGAGATCGTCAAGACTGAGGTCGGTCAACAGCTCGTAGTATCGCCACATCAGGTCATCGGAGATCGACATCACTTTGCCGAAAATCTCCGCCGGTGGTTCGTTGATGCCAATGTAATTACCAAGCGACTTCGACATCTTCTGCACGCCGTCAGTGCCTTCCAACAACGGCGTAATCACAGCGACCTGCGCTTCCTGGCCGTACTCACGTTGCAGGTTCCGTCCCATCAGTAAATTAAACTTCTGATCCGTACCGCCAAGTTCGACGTCTGCTTCCAGTGCGACCGAGTCGTAGGCTTGCGTTAACGGGTAAAGCAGTTCGTGCAACGCAATCGGCTTTTCTTCAGCGAGTCGCTTGGCAAAATCATCACGCTCCAGAATTTGTTTGACCGTGACGTGGGAAGCGAGACGGATGAAGCCGTCTGAGCCGAGCTTGTCCATCCATTCGGAATTGAAACGTATCTCGGTCTTCTCCGGATCAAGCAGCTTGAAAATCTGCCGTTTGTAAGTTTCAGCGTTCTCGCTTATTTCTTCGCGGGTGAGTTGCGGACGCGTGGCGCTCTTACCCGAAGGGTCGCCGATGAGCCCGGTGAAGTCGCCAATCAGGAAGATCGCGGTGTGACCAAGGTCCTGAAACGCGCGCAGCTTGCGAATGACAACCGTGTGGCCCAGATGAATGTCCGGCGCCGTAGGATCCGCGCCAAGTTTTACGCGCAGCGGCTTGCCAGTCTTCGCAGACTTTTCCAGCTTGGCGCGCAACTCAGCTTCACGAATTATTTCCGTCATGCCTTTGCGCAAGTATGCGAGTTGTTCGTCGATCGTCATTGCAATCAATTCTTACGCAAAACTCGCCGCCCGGCAATTACATAGCTACCGCGGATAACCAGCGCCAGCGCTTCGGCATAGAGTTGATGTTCCTCTTCGAGTATGCGCGCTGCCAGAGTCTCCTCCGTATCATCGTCGCGAACGGGAACAATCCTCTGCGCGATGATCGGCCCACCATCCAACGACTCGTCAACAAAATGCACCGTGCAGCCGCTCCACTTGACGCCGTGTTCCAGCACGCGGCCGTGCACGTCGAGTCCGGGAAACGCCGGCAGTAAACTCGGATGAATATTTAGAACGCGATTGCGGTACGCGCCGATGAAGTAGCTCGAAAGCAAGCGCATGTATCCGGCGAGACAAACAATCTCCACTCCATGTTCCTGAAGCGCTGCGACTATCGCGCGATCGTGCTCTTCACGTGAGCGCCCGTCGCGCGGGATCACCAGGGTCTTGAGGCCACGCTCGCTGGCGCGCTGCAAGCCCGCGGCATTCGCCTGATCACTAACCACCAACGCGATCTCAGTATCCGGCACGCGGCCCTCGTCCACGGCCTCGGACAGCGCGAGCATGTTTGATCCGCGTCCCGAGATTAAGATGCCAATGCGTTTAGTCACTACTGGATTGAAACTTCCCGATCGCCTTTGGTGACACGTCCGATTTGATAGATCGCCGCGCCTTGCTGTTGCAAATGCGACTCAATCGCAGTCCGGTTTTGCTC
>JANLYZ010000261.1:0-12407 GCA_031365905.1 Chloracidobacterium sp.
ACGCCGAAGGCGTCCAGCCAAAAGAGTTCAGCCGCAAATTGTCGGGGGGTTAATAAAAGAATATCCAAAGCGGTAGAGACGTGGCGGAGGGGACAGGACTCGAACCTGCATGACCTTTCGGTCGGCGGTTTTCAAGACCGCTGCACTACCAATTATGCGACCCCTCCGCGCGCGGGCTCCCGGGAACTATAACGCACGCGCGCGAACTTGCTCAACTTTGCTACGCGTGCTGGTCCTAACCTCGGTGGACCGTTACAAGATCATTTGTTCCAGTTCTTCGGCAGATGTGCCAGGAAGGCGCAGATGCGCAGCAGCGAGTTAGCAACTTGAAAGGGCAGCCGCGGCAGATCATTGAAGGGACCATTCATTGTAGTTGTCGCTTCAATTGGATTGGGCCAGCGATGGCGTAGTCCGTTCACGAGATTCTTCCGTCGCTTCAAGTGGCCCAACATTGGAACTTCGTGCCGGCTCCTCATCGAAGGCGATGAGGAACCCCACTCCTTGAGCACCGTCGGCACCAACCAGCGTGGGTTTTTCCGGAACGCCTTCGCGGCGCCGATGCCGTCGATGTCAAGACCCAGTAGTTCATGCGCCAGTCCGATCGCGTTAACTACCACGGCGGCCTGTCGCTTCTCGCCCAGGCAGTAGCTCCAGTCGAAATCCTTTGGCCCAGCTTCGATAGCAGTTGCCACATCCACCAGCCAGAGAGGTCGCCAGGCGCCTTCGCGCATTAAGTGAAAACAAACCAAGCGAAGATGATCCTCAGCGCTCGGTATGCGAACTTCAGTTTGTCCGAGCGTGACCACTTGCGAACGCCCGAACAATTTTTCCTCTTCACGTATACCGAACTTCGCAAATCCCGCGTGCAGGTCCAGCTTAAATCGGCGCGGATCCAAATCAGCGAGAGCGCGCCCGGCTGTTTCGAATTCTTCCCGGCGAACACATATGTCAATGTCGCCCTGCGGCCGGAGGCATTGTTCCGGATAATAGCGAGCCGCGGCCCAGCCCTTGATCAGAATGGCATCAACAGAAACCGAACGCAGGAGTTTGAAGACAGTTTCGATTTTGGATTGATTGAGACGAGCCTCGAGCGTGTAAAGGCGATAAGCCTCGTGAAGCTGTTCAGCAGCAGCGGAGTTCCGAAGTTTACTTTCGCGGACGCGCCACCAGCCAAGCGCGCCGGCGCCAGTCTTCAGCAGCAGCGGGACGATTCTTTCAAAGTCTGCTTCGCAGAGATCAACTGCTGGAGGATCGCGACGCCAGGCGCCTGCCAGAAAGGCTGCGACGAGACCACCGGTCTCTCTCGCAGAGTTGGTTTTCATGCGTTGTGGGCAGCGGCGCTTTGTAGGCTTGCTACCTGCTACCTTGACGGCCTCAACGGTGGTCCGCAAACGCCAGCGTTGCAATTGGACGAATCGCAGTCGTTGTCATTAGCGCACGGGCAACCCTGCCCCCCGGGGTTGGCGATGCAGGGATCGGGCGGCACAGATCCAGCCCCCGCGGCAGCCGGCGTCGAGATGGACATGATAAATGGCAGCGCGATCGCCGCCGACAATCCCAGGTTTTGTATCAAGCGTCGTCGAGAGACTTGTCCGCGCGATGGCACGAACGCATCTTCCTGCAACAAGCCGTGAGCGGCCAGCTCTTCCAAGCCGAGCGTTACAACCTTCCGGGACGTTGGCATCGCGAGCTCTGGTTGAAGTATGGCGGCGATATCGCCTTCCGTTTTTTCCCCATCGCAATGCTTCCAGATCAAAGCGGACATTCGATTAAGGCAGTGCGCTTTATCGGTAATCAAATCGTAAACCAGCACTTCGTCGGGCAGTTCTTCGATGACCAAATCTTTCGTTCGCGCGATAGGAAATTCTCTCATCTGTTGTCCCTTCTTCCCTGCTAATCATTGATGCCGAGTGAAACGGACTGCGGGGCGCATCAGTCGAGTCTCGCTTGTTTTCAAGACGGTGCAAGCTTTGTATTACCAATTGACTTGCAAGTCAACCGCGAAATTGCGAAAGCAATATTGCCGCCCAGGCTATCTCTCATCACCGGCAGGTTTGCGATTTCCGATGGAAACGTGCACGATCTCTTACTAAGCAAAACAATAGTCTGGAAGCACACCCACGTTCAGATGCGCGTAACCATCGGGCAAATCAACACCACCAACGGAGACTACGAAGGCAACACCGCCGGCATTCTGCGCGCCATCGAGCAGGGCAAAAGAGACCGTGCGGATCTCGTTGTCGTGCCTGAAACTTGCGTGCAGGGCTATACCTCTCTTGATTGGTTTCTCGATCGCGACGTTGCGCGTTGCGTCCTGCAACCGCTGGAAAAAATCATTCAGGCAACTGAAGGAATCACCGCTGTTGTTGGCACTGTAAGGCCCAACGAACAACCCACCGGCCGCCGTCTCTACAACTCCGCGGCAATTATCCACGACCGGAAGCTGCTTGGGTTTTCGGATAAAACGCTGTTGCCGGAATACGACGTCTTCGACGATCCGCGCTATTTCGAGCCGGCGCGCGAGCGTCATCTGTTTGCCGTGGACGACTGCAAACTGGGCGTGGCCGTTTGCGAAGACTTCTGGAACGACAAAACTTTTTGGAAGGAACGACTTTACGCGCACGACCCGGCGGATGAATTGATCGAACTGGGCGCGCAGGTCCTGATCTCAATAAACGCATCGCCATTCAATAAGGGGAAGATGGGACAGCGTTGCGCGATGGTTTCGCATCGAGCGAAGGCAGCAAATCTTCCGATCGTGTTCGTCAATCTGGTTGGTGGTAACGATGGTGTGATTTTCGACGGCGCCAGCATCGTGGCCGACAAGGAAGGCAGAATCATTTTGCAAGCACCGCCGTTTGAAGAATTTTTCGGGACCGTCGATCTCGACTGCGGCGTGGCTGACCAGCGCTGCCTGCCCGGCGATGACATCGAAACTATTCGCAGCGCGCTCGTCCTCGGCATCCACGATTACGCACGCAAAAACCGCTTCACGACCGCCGTGCTTGGTCTTTCAGGCGGCATTGATTCGGCGGTAGTCGCCACGCTCGCGTGCGAAGCGCTCGGCGCGGAAAACGTTTTGTCGGTGATGATGCCCTCGCCGTATTCGTCGCGATCGAGTGTGGATGATTCCGTCGAACTGGGACGCCGGTTGGGCATGAAGGTGATCGAGCATCCGATTACGAACGCCTTCGAGTTGTTGCTTAAGGAACTGGACCTGTTGCCAGCGACTGTCGCCGGCAGTTCCCGGGCCACGGAAAATCTTCAGTCGCGCTTGCGCGGAAATATCCTGATGACGATTTCCAACGCGGAAGGACGTTTACTGCTCTCGACCGGAAACAAGTCGGAACTCGCGCTGGGCTATTGCACTCTTTACGGCGACACCAATGGCGGGCTGGCGGTGATTGGCGATGTTTTGAAAACGGAAGTTTACGCCCTCGCGCGTTATCTTAATCGCGAGCGAGAAATTATTCCCAGGGAAATCATCGAGAAGAGGCCGTCAGCGGAACTAGCGCCGGATCAGTTTGACGATCAATCACTGCCGCCTTATGACGATCTGGATCCGGTTCTGAAAATGTATTTCGAACAGAAGGCAACTCCGGAAGAGATCATCGCGGCGGGAAACGATGCGACGATGGTCTACGACATTTTGAATCGCGTCGAATCGCCGGCCAATGAGTTCAAGCGCCGCCAGTTGCCCCCAACGCTGATCATCTCGCGCAATGCAATCGGCATCGGCCGGCGCCGGCCCGTAACGCATCGCTATCATCGACCAACGCAATGCTAATTTTGTAGGACAGGGCATCCCTGCCTGTCCTCCTGTCGTTTGTCTAAAGTAGACTTCGTCGAATCAAAATGGACAGACAAGAATGTCTGTCCTACTAATAAGGAGAATTTTGAAAGAGATGACTGCACGATTCTCGAAAATGTTTCTGTGCGTAACGGCGCTAACTCTGTTGACGTTGTCCGCTCAAACCTCCAGCCTGGCGCAGAAGCGAGTTCGCGTCGAACCGTTGCCCCAGCTCCTTTCCGTGCGCGAGCAGTTGCAACTGCGCGAGCGCTGGCTGAAAACGCGGCTCGATACGATGCTGCTGCCGATGATGCGCCGGCACAATGTCGGCATGTGGATCGTAACGAACGAGGAGTTTCATCCCGAGACTGTCGTGCCTTATGTCGCTCCGCCAATTCCCTACGAGGGCCGGCGCGACTTTTTCATTTTCACCGATCGCGGGGGCGACAAGCTCGAGCGCATTGCGCTGGTGCGTTATCCGGACGAGCACCTGCGACCGTTCTTCGAAGTTGTGAATCCTCCCGGCAGAGAGCTTCAGGCAACGCTCCGGAAAATTGTTGAAGAACGAAATCCGAAAACGATTGCGCTGAACATCGGCGGCGTGCGCGGTGCGACTAATGGCCTGACTTACGAAGCCTACAAGTTTCTCGCGGAAACATTAGGGAAAAGTTTGGAAGAAAAGTTTGTGACCGCGGCGCCATTGATCGTCGAGTATATGGATACGCGCCTGCCGGATGAACTCGAACACTATCGCAAAGCTGTCGAGTTAACAGACATCATCACGCGCCGCGCCTTCTCGAACGAAGTGATTACGCCGGGCAAGACCACAGTCGGCGACGTGCGCTATTGGTGGTTGCAGCAGATGAACAACAAAGGACTCGACACCTGGTTCCATCCGGACATGCGCATCCAGCGAAAGAACCAGGAGACCGGGAAGACTCAGCAGTTTTTGAGTGTTGCCGACGAGTCGGTCGTGATTCAACGCGGCGACGTGATCCATATTGACTGCGGACTTAACTATCTCGGCCTGAGCACCGATTGGCAGAAGATGGGATACGTTCTGCGCAAGGGCGAGCGAGACGTGCCGGAAGGTTTGCTGCGCGCGTTTGCAAACACCAATCGCCTCCAGGATGCTTTGTTTAGTCATATCAAACCTGGCGCGTGGGGTTACGACGTTTACGATGCGACGATGGCTGACATGAAATCCGCCGGCATCGAGGCGATGATCTATTCGCACTCAATCGGCAACCAGGGCCACGGTCTCGGCGCCAGTGTAGATTTCCGCAGACCGGTGGCGGGCGCCGTAAATTTTGAGCCGCCCTTTCGCGAAGGTTCGTACACGTCAATTGAATTGAACACGAGCACACCGGTGGCTGAGTGGGGTGGTCAGAAGGTTACGATTATGGCGGAGGATGACGCCTATCTGACGAAGGACGGAATGAAATGGTTTCGGCCACGGCAGACTGCTTTTTACGTGATCCGGTGAAACGGCGTAACGAAACTGTTAGTTTGCGTATCTCCGTGATGGCAGACGCAAACTAACAGTTTGCGCTACATCGGATTTACTGGGCGTAGCGTGCGTAAACTGATTTGACCTTCTCAAGAAACTCGCGCCGGTCGACGAGGTAATAAAGCTTCACCTTGCCGGCGCCGCCCGAAAGTTTCTCCATCAACTGTTCTAGAATTTCACCCTGGTCGCCAGCCGAAATCTCTTTCGCTTCAAGGTAACCGCTGTATCTTAAACGCCGAATCAGTTCCTGCAACGTGAGCCGCCCTTCGAGTGTGCGACCGCCGTGAACGTGACTGCGGCTGACGAGGTATTGAACGATCACAACCTCGTAAAAAACTTCGGGCGCCAAAAACAAACGCGAGCCGTCTCTTTCCCAACCGGCCTTCAGCCGATGCGAACGGCGAACAGCGCGCACTCCCGCAAAACTTTCCGACCAGTCAGTCTTCGGTTCCAGACGCTCAAGGTAAGCGCGCGCAGTTTCCAACAACCAGGCATCGTCATTGAGATCAACCTTGCCGAGGAGCGTATCGAGCCATTCGAAGAAGGCGGTGCGCTTGTCGCTCTTTACTTCGATCAGTTCAACCTGATTTTCTTTCTTCGGCAGAGACTTGATTAGTCCACGCCGGGCCGCATCAGTCGGCTTCCCGCCCTCAATGCGAACGGTATCGAAGCGCGCATGCCAGCGTTTGACAGCCTGGCAATAAGGGCAATGCGGATGCTTCTCCTCAGAATCAAAGAACGGCCGCACAGCTTTTGGTGCAGTCAGTTCAGCGACGGTGGGTGAATACTTTTTTATTTCGGAGTAGGCCGTGCGCGGCGCTAGACCGAGTTGCGTGGTGAAGATGTCAAACGTGCAGGCAAGACAAACGAGCGTCTCGTATTCAGTGATACTTCCGGGTGGAAAGGTGCTCAGGTCCAGTGGTTTCTTTTTTGTGGTAGGCATGCTGTTGCCGGGAGCGCAGGCATCCTGCCTGCTCGTGCCCGCCTCGAAGATCGCTAAAGCTTTGACAGTTTCGCGCCTGCGGCGCTCATTGCGGGCAGGATGCCCGCGCTCCAGTCACATGAGCGAAACTAAAGCTGGTTGCAATTCTTTGTCTGTGTGCCCAACCGCGAGATCGAGTTCTGCTTCAACGTCGCCCGTCGTGGCCCGTAGTTTTTTGAAGTCAAACAGCTTGTGATCCAACAAGTGTGACGGCACCGCATTACCGAGCGCGGTCAACATCGAACTACGAATGTTAGGAATGTCCTTTTCCAAATCCGTAATCAGCCGCATGATGCGCGCGCGTTGTAAGTTTGGTTGCGAACCACAAAGGTCACAGGGAATTAGGGGAAACTTTTCCGCTACGGCAAAGGCAGCGATGTCAGCTTCGCGGCAGTAAGCAAGCGGACGAATCACCGTGTTGCGGCCATCGTTAGAACGCAGCACGGGCGGCATCGCTTTCAAACTTCCGACGAAGAAAAGGTTCAGCAGAAACGTGGTGATGATGTCGTCAGCATGGTGGCCAAGTGCGATCTTGTTGCAGCCTGCTTCGACGGCAATGTTATAGAGAATGCCGCGCCGCAAACGCGAGCACACCGAACAATAGGTCTTGCCCTCAGGCACCAGACGCTTGACGATAGAATAGGTATCTCGCTCGATCACTCGAAACGGAACGCCGCGTTGCTCCAGATATCCGGGCAGCACGTCGCTCGGAAACCCCGGTTGCTTTTGATCGAGATTCACGGCTAGCAAGTCAAAACTTACGGGTGCGCGCCGCTGCAAGTCGAGCAGGAGGTCGAGCATGGTGTAGCTATCCTTGCCTCCCGAAAGACAAACCATGATGCGGTCGCCGCTTTCGATCATGCTGAAGTCTTCGATCGCATTTCCGACCGCGCGCAGCAATTTTGTTTTTGTCTTGTTCTCTTCAGCCATTACCAGCCCCAGAATGCCACGGCTAATTTGCTAACGCCAAGCGGGGGCAACCTAAAGAAAGCTTGACTGCGAAAAGCCGCCCGTAAATAATGAGCTTTCAAGTCGTCATCCGGGCCTCGCTGCTCCTCCATCTTTTGATCTACTCGGAAGGAAGATATGCACAAGACAAATAGAAGTGTAGTCGGATTGCCCCTGCTGATGGCAAGTCTATTGGCTTCCTTCGTCGTCGCGTATGGCGCCGGCGGCCGCATCGAAGGAACCGTCACTGATCCAAAAGGGTCGGCAGTAGCCGGCGCATCCGTGACCGTCAGCGACGAGATCAATAATCAAAGGTTTACCGCCGTGACCGACCAGCAGGGACACTACAAGGTTGAAGGGTTGTCGGCTGGAGTCTACACCGTTGTCGTATCGGCGGCTGGCTTTAACGATGCCCGCAAAGAAGTAGTGAAGGTAGACGAAGGAGCCAGCGTACCGCTCGATGTGCGATTGGAGATTGCGGCGATTGAAGCAACAGTGAATGTGGCGGGCGTGAAAGCCAATAGCGATCTGCTCTATCAACAATTAAGGCAACAAGGAAAAATCGCGCAGGAATTTTCTGGGCCATATGCGACTGTCAATAATCTCATTCTCAAGAAAGAGGGCGCAGCTTTTAACTTACGCAGCGGCGAACTCTATTTCCTGGCAGCGGTCGAAGGCCGCTACACCGCAGCGGTCTTCATCGGCGACGGTGAATTTACCCTCGTGCCTCCCACTGAAATTGAAAGAAACAGCCTGAAGATTTTTACAAACGAGCCTTCCATTACCGAGCAATTTACAACACTCATCTTGCGTTTTACTGACAAGACGTTTGACGAAGTAAAGAATGCACCAACGGTGAAGCTGAACACTGGCGGACCGCAAGCCAGTCGGGCCAGCGATTTGTTTCGAGAGAACCAAACGCTCTTGCGCAAGCAACTCCGCGACAACAGCGAGCTTCGCGTGCTCGCGGATATTTACGCGCCCGAACGTCCCGGCTTCTTTACCGCTTTCATCAACGGCAAGCGATTCAACAAGCTCGTTTATTTCTTCAACCCGCTTGGCATACCAGAAGTCTCTCCGGAGGAAGTTTTACTGTTCAGCTACGGAGAAACTGACGGCGGATTTTGGACAGCTTTTCACCGCCTCGACGAATATGCAAAAGGAACGGCCAGCAGTGCGGAAGATCACAGGCTAATAGATCTGACCAAACATGAAATTGACGCTACGATTAAGGGGACTCGAATAATCGCGACGGATCACCTCACTTTTCGGGCGCTGGTTTCCGGGCGTGTGATACCCCTAAGCCTTTTCGGTTCGCTGCGGGTTAGTAGCGTACAGGATGAGCAAGGCAAAGATTTGAATTTCATCCAGGAAGCGAAGGACCAGGATGCCGACCTGGGAATCATCATGCCCGCGTCCCTGGAGGTGGGGAAAAGCTATACCCTGACCATTAAGTACGAGGGCGGTGATGCTTTGCGTGATTCGGGTGGCGGAAATTTCATCCTCATCCCGCGCTCGACCTGGTATCCGAATAACGGCGGCACACAGTTTGGCGATCGCGCCATCTTCGATCTCACTTTTCGTTACCCAAAGGGAATGACTTTTGTCGGGACCGGAGCCCCAACCGGGCCGGATACGCGCGAGGGCGACATCAGTGTAGCGAAGTGGTCGAGCGGTACAACCGAATTGGCGGTTGCCGGTTTCAACTATGGCAGGTTTAAGAAGAAAGAACTTGCGGACAAGGAAACCGGTTATACCATCGAGTTCTACGCCAATGAAGACGTGCCTGACGAACTAAGGCAGATACAGTTGGAAATCGAACAAGCCGAGTCTGCCGGGGCGCGAACCGGAACAACCCTCGGCGTGATCTCGACCACCAAGATGGCTGATATCGCTATTGCCGACGCGCAGAACGCCACGCGAGTCTATAACCTTTACTTTGGCAAGCTTCCCTACACCCGCATGGCCATGACCCAACAGCCCGCCGGATTTTTTGGACAGGCATGGCCCACCCTCGTTTTCATGCCTTACATAGCCTTCATAGATGACACTCAGCGTGCTCAGTTGTTGGGCATACGGGGCGGCACTAACAACTTTTGGCGCTACGTGGAGCCGCACGAAATTGCTCATCAGTGGTGGGGACACATCGTCGGCTGGGACAGCTATCACGACCAGTGGATGAGCGAGGGCTTCGCTGAATTCTCAGCTTCACTTTATGTTTGGTACGTCCGGAAGGACATGAATAAGTTCACCGACTTTTGGGAAAACCAACGCAAGCTGATTCTCCAAGCGAGCCCGGCTACAAAGGACCGCAAACCCTACACCGTCGGCCCGGTCACTCAGGGTTATCGCCTCAATAGCGGGAAGACTGGAAACGTGGCCCGATATTCCATCTACCCAAAGGGCGCCTACATCCTGCATATGATCCGGATGATGATGTATCAGTCGAGCGATGGTGATGCAAAATTTCAGGCCATGATGAAAGACTTCGTCCAGTCTCATTACAATCAGGACGTGTCAACCGAAGACTTCAAGCGAATCGTAGAGAAACACATCACGCCGACGATGGATCTGGAGCGCAATGGAAAGATGGATTGGTTTTTCAATGAATATGTCTACGGCACTGAGATGCCCAGCTATCGTTTTGACTATCAACTCAGCAACGACAACTCTCTTTCCGGAAAGATCGTCCAGAGTGGTGTTTCAAGTAATTTCGTGATGCTCGTTCCCTTGTATGCTGACTTTGGAAAAGGTTGGGTCAAGTTGGGCGCGGCATCACTTGTGGGTAATGGCTCGGTTGATATAACAAACCTGAAGCTGCCGGCGGCGCCTAAGAGAGTTGCAATCTGCGCGCTAAACGACGTGCTTGCGGTTAACATTCAATCCGGCAAATGAACCCGTCTCGTGCGGCTCGGAGACTGCCACGATTCGCCCACACTAAAGCAGGGACAGGGACGAAAAACGCTTGGAGTATTGCCGGGGCTGTGGTAGGTTTTGGGCCTCCAAGGTGTATCGTCCCTGAGTTTTCCTGGGCCCCGAACAGGTCAGGTTGCTCGCTCCCACATTTGAATACAAAGTTGCCACCTCAACACGACTGAATTGTCTTCTAACGAAGCGTGACTGTTGCTCGACGTTAAGGCAGGACCCGACAACTAATGATTAGCCAATCCATCGCAACTGAGCCTGACGGTGTAGCGACCGCCAATCAGCCGGCTCCGGATCCGTTTGATACCGACCTATCGTTTGATCGGTGGCTCCACGACACTCAGCTGGCCAGGAACGCCGCCGTGCGCGAACTAGCGGACGACGAAGAAAAGTCCGAGATGTACATCGGTTCTTTTCCTGGTTCGAATTGCGAAATTACCTTTGAAGGGGTTTTGCACTTCGATGGTTACTCAATCGGCGACATAAGCTCGCCGGACGGCACTCTGGTACTGACGAAGCGAGGACGCATCGAGGCTGATATCAACGTTCGGGTTGCAGTCATCAACGGCTCGGTAACCGGAGATATTACCGCCAGCGAACGCGTCGTACTTGAGAGCGAAGCTCGCGTTACCGGACAAATCTACACGCCCGCGCTCTCGGTAAGGCTCGGGGCGATTTTTGATGGCGAATGCATTTTCAGCGTAATTGGGGATTCACGCGGAGTGGCTGAGTCGTCCGCAGAAAATCGGTCTAACGAGTTTGAAGATCTGCGAGTAGCGGTGGGCGCATGAGCGCTTAGCTTTCAGCTGAAAACGATAGCCACGCACCAGGAAGAAAAAGAGCGTTTCGCCCTGTTACAATTGCATTGCAAAGCTAGACACCGAAAGGCTGTTTGTCTATTATGTTTCCCCCGCTTCTGGGCGGTTGACTAGTCAGAGCAGTCGTCAAGACTGATAATTCCAAAACACTAAGGCACGCGCGTCTTTCGTTACTCTACCGTCTTCGATGGCATCTGTGACTTAATCCCGCGGCCCCTCAAAAATTACGGAGGTTTACAAATGCTGAGGATAGGAAAGAGCCCGAAAGAGGCGGCGGAAAACGAAGTTTCCCCCGAGAAACCCGAAATGTCACCGTACACCGCCCCCAGAACATTTAATTCGTATCAACCCACAACGCCGGAAGTAAAGCCACAGCCTGAATATGCGCCGGCTTCGACAAAAGCGTTGACGGAGAGTGAATCGCTCGCGCGCGAGATCAAGGAAGGCAATCTCAGTGGCTTCGTCGGCAGCGGGACGGTTGTTACTGGAGAAGCGAACTTTAAGGCGATGATGCGAGTAGACGGTCACCTGTCTGGCCGCATCAATTCCTCGAGCGGAACTTTAATCGTCGGAGCGAATGGCAAGGTCGATGCGAACATCGAAGTCGCAGTCGCAGTAATTCATGGCACCGTAAATGGCGACATCATTGCCACGACACGCCTTGAACTCGGCCGCGCGGCCAAGCTGAATGGCAACATTCAGACTGCTTCACTGATGATCGAGCCGGGCGCGCTTTTCGAAGGCGCTTGCAAGATGATCACGATGAGCGCCGGTTCGTCCAAAGGCAAAAGCAACGGCCGCGATGAACAGCCGCTCGACACCACGAGCATGAAACCAATCAACGCCGACTCGAGCCCCGAGTCGACGGAGATTGACAACATCTCAAGCGTCGCCAGCTAAGAGTTTCAGCCAACAGACTTTTTGGCGCCTCGTCCTCGCAAGGGACGAGGCGCCATTTGTTTTTTCCAGGCCCGAAGGGCCGACCGTTAGTAGCCACGTCCGTCGGGTGTGGATCAAAAACTATGCAAGGCGAACGAGCGCCGAAGGTGCGGAACCAGACACACTCGGAAGGCTGCTACTGTCGGCCCGTCGGGCCTGAAGAGTTTGTTGGATCATCCAACCCCGCCCTCACGGGCATGGCTACTGAATACCGGCCCTTCGGGCCTGACATCTCGCACCTTGACATAACTTGGCTGCCTGCCTGATACATGAATAGTTAAAATCCCCCGCCAGGACCAACAACAACAATGCGTCTAACGTTCCCAACTGGCCGTTTACTTTGGAGTGCGCTGACCTGTCAGCGCTTTGGTCGGTCGCGAATTGTAGCGACCGTCTTACCTGCCGGATTGCGCTCCAGCATTCGAGTTCTAACCGCTTGCGCCTTCCTGCTTTTGTTGATGGTGAGTGCCGTTTCCCAAACTCGTAAACAGAAAC
>JANLYZ010000266.1:0-3829 GCA_031365905.1 Chloracidobacterium sp.
TTACCTGGCCATAAGCATTGGCTTGACTATCTGGGTTGCACACACGCTGCACAAAAACGGCCGCGTGTTTTTGGTCGACGTCTTTCATGGTAATGAGCCGCTCGCCGATTCGGTTAATCATCTGCTGGTGGTCGGCTTTTACCTGATTAACCTCGGGTACGTCAGCCTGGCGCTTAAGCTTGGTTACAACCTCGCATCCGCAAAGGAGGGCATTGAGGCGTTGTCAGTGAAGGTGGGGATGGTGTTGCTCGTGCTGGGCGGCATGCACTTCTTCAACCTCTTCATCTTCAGCCGCATGCGCCACCGGGCCACGCTCCACAACAGTCCCCCGCCGGTCTCGCCGGATGCATTCACAGCCGTGGGGGCGGCCTAAGCCATGTCATCGCTAATTGTCCTTTACGATCCGCTGTGCGGGTTGTGCCGGCGAGTGCATGAATGGCTCGAGGAACAGCCCAAGCTCGTGCCCTTGATACTCGTGCCGGTGAAGTCTGACGAGGCGCGGCGTCGTTTTCCGAACCTGGACCACGAACCAACGGTGAACGACCTGACGGTTATCAGCGACCAGGGCGCTGTCTACTACGGCCCGAAGGCGTGGCTCATGGTTTTGTGGGCGCTCTGCCGGTATCGCGAATGGTCATACCGGCTCTCCTCGCCCGAGCTGTTGCCGACTACGCGGCGAGTTGTCTCATTGATTTCGCAGCATCGCTACCAGATTAGTCGCGTTGCTCACTTATCGAGGTAACGAAATGAAGTCCGGCAAAAAATCGAGCATGACGAAGACGGTGAAGGGTGAACAGACCAAAGCGCTGATTCTGAAGACCGCCTTGGAAATGCTCCACGAGCGTGGTTACGAAAATACAACCATGCGCGCCATAGCCGAGAAGGCGGGTGTTTCGCTTGGCAATGCCTATCACTACTTCGGCTCAAAGGACCACCTCATCCAGGCGTTCTATCACCGCCTGAATGAAGATCACTTGCGCGCCTCGCTGCCGGCGTTGGAAAAGGAGTCGTCTCTGAAGGCGCGCCTGCTTTCCGTGATGCGGCTCAAGATTGACACGCTTGAGCCGTACCATGAATTTGCCGGCGTGCTCTTCCAAACTGCCGCTGATCCACACAGTCCGTTGAATCCATTTGCGCACGCCGCCGCTCCGGTGCGCCGCGACAGTATCAAGCTCTTCGAAGATTTGGTGGCCGGCTCGAAGGCCCGCATTCCGGACGATCTACGCGCGGAGTTGCCGCATCTGCTGTGGCTCTACCACATGGGAATTATTCTGTTTTGGATTCACGATCCTTCGCGCAAGCGCGCACGAACCTACCGGCTGATCGATCAGACTATCGACCTTTTGGACAAGCTCATCTCGCTCGCCAGCAATCCGCTCATGCGACCGCTGCGCAAGAAGGCTTTGAACATGTTGTTGGACCTGCGCGATCTGGAAGCCGGAGAAGCAGAGGAGTAACTGGCATCTCTTTGGGAGCAAGCCCATGCAATATCTATTTAAGATTTGTTTGACTTTCGCCGAATGGGTTGAGGACCGGCGCGGAAGTTGGCGGGCGCAACGGGAAACGGAAAGGAAAACGATCTTAACGTTTCTCTCACAGGGCGCGGTGGGTGGTGGGATGATCGGATATTTTTTCGTCACGGTCTTCGCCGCTTTCTTGCTGCACGGCTACAGCCCCTTCGCGTTTGCTGCTCTGCCGTTCTTTCTTGTTTTCGGAGCGGTTTGGGGAGCGGCTTCGGGATTCTTCATTTGGCTTTCTGGAGCCTTGCTCAAGAGACGGCTCGGATTCGCAGGTCGGGCAGTAAGCGCGATCGGCGGCATGTCGCTGCTAGGCGCCGCGGTTTCTTACTGGTTGGGTCGACAACTACGAGATGAGACATCACCCTTCCTCATTGGTTATGTCAGCGCAATCTATTTGCCGATAATCCTACTGACTGGGTCTGGGATCAGACCGGGTCGAGCGTTGCTCTTCGGAGCTGGAGGGCGCTTCGCCCAGCGCCGCTACCGCCATTGGTTAGCGGTTCCGCCCGGCTTTCTGCTGCGCCTAACTAGTATCTTTGGTCTGTTGGAATCTTCACTGGCTTTGGCGGTCTGGATTTCTGTGCGAATGTCGCCGTGGCCGAACGACTCCGGTTACGACGATCTGCCCACAATCGTCCTTGCGGTGACATACTTCGTAGCCAGCACCTGCTTCAGTCTCAAGACTCCGCGCAAGACTTTCCTATTGCCCATCGCCATCACGCTGAATGTGCCAGCAGTCTTCCTGATGATCAGTGAAAGGGAGGTCGGCACCGCTGACTCAGATCTTCTGGCGTACGCATACTTCGGGTTCATCTGTTTGTGGATCGTCTACACGCTTGGTTGCCTGATTGCTCCTGTGGCTGCATCGCACGCCGCAAGATTAGTTAATGGCACGTTCGTTATCGAGAAGTCCCACAATGCTACTGTGATGGTGCGACTATGAAGATCGTCATTCCCGGCGGTTCAGGTCAGGTAGGCACGTTCCTGGCACGCGCGTTTCACGAGCGCAGCGACGATGTGGTTGTTCTTAGTAGAACTGAAGACAACGCGCTGCCGTGGCGCACGGTGAAGTGGGACGGCGCATCGCTCGGCGACTGGGCTGCAGAATTTGAAGGCGCGGATGTCATCATCAATCTCGCCGGACGCAGTGTGAACTGTCGCTACACTCCTGAGAATCGGAAGATCATTACCGAGTCGCGGGTCAAGTCAACGCGCATTGTGGGACAGGCAATTGCTGAAACTAACAACGCGCCCCGCGTTTGGCTACAGGCGAGCACGGCTACGCTTTATGCGCACCGCTACGAAGCGCCGAACGATGACGCAACGGGCATCATCGGCGGTTCAGAACCGAACGCTCCCGACACCTGGCGCTTCAGCATCGACGTCGTAAGAAAATGGGAGCGCGAACTTAACGCGGCGGCCACGCCGCACACGCGCAAGGTTCTAATGCGCTCGGCTGTAATCATGAATCCGGATCCAGGTAGTCCATTCGACATGCTGCTCCGGCTGGTGCGGTTTGGATTAGGAGGCACTTGTGGGAACGGGAAACAGTTTGTCTCCTGGATTCATGATCAGGATTTTGTTCGCGCCGTGATTTGGCTGATTCAGCATGAGGAGATCGCTGGCCCAATCAATCAAGCCGCGCCCGAGCCCCTGCCCAACGCGGAGTTTATGCGAACACTGCGCCAAGCCTGGGGCATGCCGCTCGGCCTGCCGGCGACGGAATGTATGCTGGAGCTGGGGGCGTTTCTGCTGCAGAGTGAAACGGAGCTAATCCTCAAGAGCCGTCGCGTGGTTCCGAGCCGCCTGCTTGAATCGGGGTTTACTTTTCAGTTTCCCAACTGGGCGGAAGCTGCGCGAGATCTTTGTGCGAGATGGCGAAAACGTAAAGGATAGTCAGGCTCAAATCTCATTAACACCGCACTTCAGTGCGGTGATCCGCAGCACAATCCATGACGCCAACCGTTTCAACGGTTTTCAAACTATATTCGGTGGCCTCAACCCCTGGCTGAAGCCAGGGGCTAATGAGACTAAGGCACTGAACTGGCGCGCTAAGACCACAAGACTGGCCCATAACTACTCCGAGACTTGTTGGCAACGCGAAACGCTGATGCTAGAATGCGACCACTTACTTTCTCGGGTTCATAGTTTTAGTTTTGAAACCGTCTCACTGGTCGACTAATCGACTGAATTGTTTTGCAATTCCTGAGGAGGCTCCCCCAAATGGCTTCACCTCTGATTGTTCTAACCGCGTCGTCCACCGAAGCGAGCGAGTGGAAACACAGCGTCTGGCAACAGATGATGTCCGC
>JANLYZ010000176.1:0-12033 GCA_031365905.1 Chloracidobacterium sp.
GGATCCGCTGCCGAGTTTCGATCAGGAAATTGGCTTCAAGGCGGCGGAGTCTGACCAGGTTTCATGGGCCAGTCACCTCGACGAGTTTCGCGCCATTCGCTCCTCCACGCTCGCCTTCTTCCGCAATCTTCCGGGAGAAGCGTGGCTGCGTAGCGGCATCGCCAGCGATAGTTCATTTACCGTGCGCGCCATCGCTTATATTGTTGCCGGCCACGTTTCACATCACGTGAACGTGCTGCGCGAGCGATACCTGTAAAGGCAGAGGTCAGAGATCAGGGATCAGAGGTCAGTCAGAATACTTTTGAAGGCGGATTTCTGACCTCCGACCTCTGACCGCTAGTCTTGGGCAAGGAAATCTCGAATCAAGTGCTGTTCGTTTTCGGCTTTGATTCGCGTAAACATTTTCGTGCCTAGAGTCTTGATCGTTTCAGGACGATCAAACGGCATTTTGTCGTAGACCTTGCCGCCGCTGAAGTGACAAGGCTGACACCTGGCTTCGAGGATAGGTTTGATCTGGGTTGAGAAACCTACTTTCGCGGAAGCTGTTGTTGAGCCTGGCGAGGGTTTATCCGCAGTCCTTGCGTTTGTACTTGAAGCCGCTTTGGTTCCGGCGTTGATGTGGCTACACCCATAGCAGGCCATGGTGGCGACAAACGCAAAAGCCAAGACACCTGGTTTCATGTTTGGATGCTACTCCCGATCGCCAGCTCACGCTACTTTTCCAGACACGCTACTGAGTCTTAGCCGGCCAACGCTCCATATTGTATATGCGTTCCTTCGCAGCGCCGTTTTTGTCAGTCCACTTGAGAACCGCCTTCCAGGAATTGTCTGATTCGCGTTGCCACCGGAAGGAGTTTCCTTTCCCGGTAGGCTCGAAAGTGATCGAGTTGTCGTCGAGCGCGGTCGCCACCGAGCCAGACTGACCCTCAGCGTGTCCAAACTGTCCGTCCACCAAGACAAAGCGGCTAACTTCGTCGATCTTCGTTAACGTTTCATCGACGAACGTTTCGACAGTGAGGGTAGAGTCGTTCTCAAACTTATAGCGCTCGTAGAAAGCCGGCTGACCACCACCGATCCCGCGCCAGGTGCCGGCAATCCAGCGAAGTTTCTCGAGGTCCGCCTTAGTTAATTGTATGGGTGTCGCCGATTTCGAGACTACTATGGGAGCTGGCGAGGCTGTGTTGCGCACATCGTAATGAGAGTTCACTCGAGCACAGCCGGCGAGAATACCCAGCAACGCCAAAAGAAGAACGCTCAGCAGGAATTTATGTCTAAGCATGGTTGAATCTTATCCAGTGCCTTTGCCGCCGCCCGACCGCTGGCTGCGCGCGTTGCTGCTGCCGCGCGGAGTGTGCAGGCTCAAGCGCGTGCGCATGCGCTCTTGCCACTGGCTGCGTTTATCGTCCGCTTCCTCGATTTGAGCCAGCACGTCCGGCAGGTTTTCGCCGCCTAACTGGCGCATCTTCAAATAGAGCAGCGCCGGAACGATCGACATTAGCGGAACGATAACGATGTTTATGAGACCGGTTAGCTGCTGATAAATCTGACCACTCATGGAACGATTCGCGACGTGAATGCCGCTCCCCGTGTGTCGGACTACAGTAAGCCGTCCGATCAAGGCGCTGAATATCACCGGAATCAGGAACTGCAGCAGCGAGACTATGATGACCGTGCGCCACGAACGCGAGGCTAGGGAGCGCGCCCGCTGCCGCGCCGCTTTCTTCTCCAAACCCTCCATCAAAACCACTGGCGCATACAATGCGTAACGGATCGTGATGACAATACCCGGAATTATGAACAGGATGAATCCAATAATGATCCGCAACGTCATGCGAATCGATGTATTCAAAAACGGTCGCCAACGCATCTTTAGCACAGCAAACGCCAGACGTAATTCCACCGGGCGAAGCGGAGCGAGCGACAACTGGGTCACGATCACGGCGGTCATGCCTGAGATCGCTCCCGCAGCAAAAAAGTAGGCCGCAACTTGCAGTAGTACGGCAATTACCATCCCGCAGATAAACAGGATACGAAGCAGTCCCAGACCCTTTGGTTGGAAGTCCTCTGCGATCTCGAAGCCGATCAGGAGCAGCGTTGTGACGATGACGGGAATGTGTGCGATCAATGAGAGTTTAAGAAACTTAGGGAAGTATTCAATGTAAAGGGAGAAGGCGCGCCGATAGAGTGAGCCTATGCCTTCGGCTTGTGCGCGCAGTGAACTTGCAAAAGCGGCAGCTGTTTGCGGGCGATCTTCAGGAGCCTTCGAAAGCGCGCTCATTACAACCTGCGCCGCGCGCTTTCTGACTTTCTTATTTCGTTCGCGTAAGTGCGGCGGCGCGGCATTGATGTGCTCTTGCATCACATTGCCGGTAGCGCCCGCAAATGGCGTTTCACCGGCGAGCATCAGGTAAGCGATGACGCCGAGGCTGTAGATATCTGAACGCGCATCCAGAGGTTTGCCGGCGCATTGCTCGGGCGACATGTAAAGCGGCGTCCCCATGATTGCGCCGACGCGTGTTAGCCCTACGCCGCGCGTGGTGTTAGTCCTCAACCTCGTTTGCTGGTCGATGATGGCTCGCTCGGTTGCGTTCCCAAACAACAGCGTGCGATCGCCTTCTTCCGGATCGGCAGTTGATTCTTGAAGCAACGCAGTAGACTTGTCCCGAGCAGCTTCCGGCGACTCTGCGACAAGTTGGGTCGTGTTGTCGTGTGCGAGATGTGCTGCCGTGATATCCGCGGCGTTGAGTTTGGTTGGAGGATTTTCCGCGGCAGGATAGATGAGAGTGTCTATTTCCAAATCACGACCGACAGCGATCTTCTCAGGTGGCGCTGGAGCTACTGCGGCGGAAGTCAATCGAGCTGCCTTGAGAGAAGTTGCCGCCACTTCGCTCGTCGCTGCCACGCTCGTTCCCGCCGCTGACCCTTCGGAGTTTGCAGTTGAGCCGGCATCAGCTTCAGCGAGTTTGGCGATACCGAAGTCGAGCACCTTAACTCGATAGCCGCCCAGCCGGTTAGGTTCGAGCCAGATATTTTCCGGTTTTAAATCGCGATGGACAATTCCCTGGAGGTGCGCTTCATGCACCGCCGAGCAGACCTGCTCCAGAATATCCACCACCCAATCGAGCGGCAGACGTTTTTCTTCAACCAGGACTTCGCCGAGCGTGCAGCCGTCGAGATATTCCATCACGAGATAGGCGACGGCTTCCTTGCCCGCATGGGCGAATCCAAAGTCGGTGACGTCAACTACGTTGGGATGGCGCAAACGGCCGGCAGCGCGGGCCTCGCGTTTGAAGCGCGCGACAAATTCTTCGTTGCGCATAAATTGCGGCGTGATCAACTTGAGGGCAACGTAGCGCTCCGTGCCCAGATGAGTGGCAAGATACACGGCGCCCATTCCGCCGCGGCCGAGCAAACGCTCGAGGCGATACTTTTCGTCGAGCACCTGACCAATGTAAGGGTCTGTTTCGATCATGAGTGGAAAGCATGCTATAGCAAAACGGTGGACAGTAAACAGTAGAAGGCATCCTCTGGGGGCATCGCGGATGTCGTGCTGCCTGACCTCCAGTAGAACGAATGGAATAAACGGGCGAGCGGCGAGTTTGGTTTCAACCCATTCGGTTTAAGGACCCCAGTCCGTGTGATCAGGATTCGTGATGCCCGGACTACTTTAATGCTCTTGGACGGAAGCCGATGGGTTTGGTCTTTGAAGGAGGCGGGTCCATCAATTGGCGAATGGCCTCGAAAACCACCTTGAACTGACGGTCATACTTGTTTTCCAATTGATCTAACTTTCTTGCCATCTCCAGGTCTGAAATAAGCATTTGCCTCAGCCTTACAAATGCGCGGACCACTTGGATGCTGCCCTCTACAGCTTTTTGGCTGCTAAGAACATTGGCCGCCATAATGGCTCCATGCTCAGTAAAAACGTATGGGAGCGTTCGTCGTCCACCCCGCCCGGTCTTTGATATCGCAATTTGCGATAACAAAGAGTCCCATTCTTTCTTTGTAAGTCTGAACACGAAATCAGGAGGAAACCGGCGCTTGCTTCTACTTACCCGCTCGTTAAGTCGCATCGTTGAAACCCCATAGAGTGTCGGCGAGCGCAGAATCCAGAATTACTTTCTCGCCCCGAACCACCAAGATCATGTTCTCAATATGCTCAACAGAGGTTAAGGCGGTTGATTTGCTCATTTGAGTCTCACGCTACGTGGGTATCACCTGAGTGGTCGCAAATTGCGACCACCTCGCCCCGAGTTTGAGAGCTTGCCCGGAATCGGCCTGCTTGGCAACGTTCCGAGGTGACAAGCTATGTCTTAGCTTATGCAAGAAATTAGTTAACGGTTGGTTAGGATTCTTACCGACACATCTGCCACGCTTTAATCACGTCGCTCGGGATCACGAGCGTCACGATCTCCAGCAGCAGGCTGTCTCTGATCCAGACGATCAGAACCACTTCGAGCACTGCAAACACGATCAAAGAGCGGCGCAGTCCGAGGCGGCGTGCAACAACGAAGCCAACCAGGCAGCAAAGGATGTCGCCAAAGGAATTGACTACTGTGTCGCCGTTGTAGCCGAGCGCAGCTGTCGCGGAACGGTAGCGATCAATAATGAAGTTGGTATTTTCAAACGCCTCCCAACACGCCTCGACTGCGACGGCGAGCGCCAGTTGCCAGTTCGCGTTAAGGCGCTGCAACAGCCAGGCAATCAACCAGAAGAACAGGAAGCCGTGTAACACGTGAGTGAGGCTGTAGGGATCGAGGAAGTGCTGCGAGTTGTTGGCACTGCAAACCTGGCCCGCCCAGAATTGAATCTTGCCGCAGGCGCATATCCATAGGCGACCTTCAAGGCGCAGCAGGATCGCAGCAGCCGCAAACGACATGACGATCGCGAGCGACGGTAAATATTTTTTCCAGCGGAGAGCGGAGTTGGAAGCGGGAGTGTTCACTTCTTCTCTCGCGAATAGTTGAGGGTGTATGAAGGCGCCTCGACACTCTCAGGCAGACGCGGATCGGGGACGGGCGCGCCGGCCGCGATCTTGAGCGGGAGAACGCCGGCCCAAACGTTGAGCGCGTAGTCTTCTTCATCATCGAGCGGTGGACCCGTGCGCACCTTAGCCGAAACCTCGGCGAGCGGCAGCGATAAGACCGTAGTGGCCTTGAGTTCCTGTTCAGTCGGCTCGCGCACGTCGTTCCAGCGGCCCGGGATAACCTGCTCAGAAAACGCGAACAGCGCCGCAAGTTTCGCAGTCTTGTCCTCGACTATTCTTGCGCGCCCAAACACCACCACCGAGCGATAGTTAATCGAGTGATGAAAAGCAGAGCGCGCCAGCACCAGACCATCAACCAGAGTTACTGTCACACAAACGTCGATGCCGCTACTCACGGTGCGCAGCATCCGGCTCAACTGCGAACCGTGAATGAATAGCTCTTCGTCGACGCGTGCATAGCCAGTCGGAATAACAAACGGTTGACCCTCTACTGCGAAGCCGACGTGACAAATAAACCCTTCATCGAGGATCTGGTATACGAGTTCGCGATCGTAGACGCCGCGTTTGGGGAGACGCTTCAATGTGGTGCGTTCGGTTTGGGGAAAGTCCATAGCGTGGAATCGTAGTTGGTAAATCGCGAATCGTAAAGAAGCCGGTAGTGATTCAACTTGAGTGAGTCGGCCTGTGACAATCACGCGCAAGATGCGCGTGACGCATCAAACGGATCAAGTACCAACGGTCGGGTAACATCCCGTAAAAGAATTGTGGGGTTCAGCGTGAAAGGTCATTTGCCGCAGCGCGCTTGTAGGGCTTCAAAAGTGTAGGTAAGGCGATCCAGCTGAGCCGCCTTAGTGTTTAGCAATACGTTGCATGCAGAATGCTCATTCTCCTTGGCCTCTGCAATTCGGGGAAACGCAGATGGCTTCCTGACTTTTTTGCTCGGTCTGTCTCCCGACAAGAAAGCCGCCAACAAAAACTATTACGATGCCCGCGACTATGAGAATGTTCTTCACTGTTGTTGCTCCTTTAGGTTGAGGAGCGGCTTATATCACCGATCAGACCGGTGAGACAATCAAAACAGCAATAAACTAATAGAGCGTAGGAAAAGCCGGGTTAGCTGTGGGAGCGACCCGGGTGCGTGTAGAATAATCCGAACTCGAAGCTAAGTCGTTCAGCGTTAGCTCGGATAGTTATCTTGAAGAACGCGAGGGCGAGGATGATTAGCAGAAAATTAATGGAGAACGACATCGGGCGCAGCGGACAATTTCGCTGGCGTGGTCACGAGATTTCGCGCATTGAAGGTTTGAGCGATGCCGTCTTCGCCTTTGCGATTACGTTGTTGGTCGTTTCGCTTGAAGTGCCAAAGACCTTTACTGAACTGGCCGCAACGATGCACGGCTTCGGCGCCTTCCTCATTAGCTTCCTGCTGCTTTTCGCGGTTTGGTTCAATCAATACAAGTTTTTTCGCAGATATGGTTTGCAGGACACTGCCACCGTCGTGCTCAATGCCGCGCTCTTGTTCGTGGTGCTTTTCTACGTCTATCCGTTGAAGTTTTTGTTTTCATTTCTGGTTGATAGGTTTACTGGAGGACACGGCGAGGTTCGTCTGCCAAACGGCAACGTTGTCGCGATGATCGAAAGTCATGAACAAATGGCCAGCCTGATGACAATCTTCAGCCTTGGGTACCTGGCCGTATTTGCCGTATTCGTGCTGCTCTTCTGGCATGCTTACCGCAAACGCGAAGCGCTCGAACTAAACGAGCTTGAGCAGTTTGATACCCGCGAAAGCATCCAGGAGAGTGCGCTCAACTGTGGTGTCGCGATTGTTTCGCTGCTGATCGTGTTTCTGGGTGGACCAGCCCGAGCGGGCCTCGCGGGAATGGCTTACCTGCTGACCGCCGTTGTGAATACGCTGAACGGAATGATTATGGGAAAGCGACGACGAAAACTGGAGGAACAACTGCACTACTGAGGGGGCACGCAGGCAGTTCGGCGTACAACCTTCAGGTTTAGTTTGTTGCGAGAGACAGAAACTAAAGTTTGTAGAACTGCTTGAACAAATATGCGAATAACTTTTGAATTTCTGCCGACGCTGGTTTTTGTAATTGTGATGATATGTTGGTTTGCGTTTGCGGGCGTGTTCCTGCTGCGCAAGAAACCGCCCAGTCCGCCGGACAGTAAACGCGAGCCGGGTTCACTTTTTGGCGTGGCATTGCAAGGCATGTCTTACGGAATAGTTTGGGGCGTCCGGCGACCAGCGTTTACCCCAATCCTCGGCAGCGAGTTGATTTCTATAGTGGCGAGTGTGATTGCAGTTTGTGCTGCCGTTGGATCAGTGTGGTTAATAACGATGGCGGTAAAGACTCTCGGCAAAGAATGGAGCCTGACCGCGCGTTTGCTGGAAGGTCATAAATTAGCGACAAGTGGCCCTTATGCTTTAGTGCGTCATCCGATCTATACAGGCATGCTGGGAATGTTAGTGGCGACCGGGCTCGCGATTAGCCATTGGGCGGCGTTGCTTGTCGCGTTGCTGGTCTTCTTCGTTGGCACGACAATCCGCGTTCGCAGCGAAGAAAGATTACTGCGCGAGGCTTTTGGTCAACAGTTTGAAAACTACGCGCGCAACGTGCGAGCGATCGTTCCCGGGTTGTACTAGACTCCTCCGGAGCGCGGGCATCTTGCCCGCTTTAATGTTCCCAAGAAATGCGGACAGGATGTCCGCTCCCAGCTCCGAACTGAAATGAGCAAAGCAAAGATTCTGGCAACCCTGGGACCTGCCTCTCGCGATCAGACAGTGATCGAGAACCTGATACGCGCGGGCGCTGACGGCGTGCGCATCAACATGTCTCACGGTACTCAGGAAGAGAAAACCGAAGACATCAAGCGGGCGCGCGCTGCGGCAAAAACTCTCGGCCGGCCGCTCGCTGTGCTCGTGGATCTTTCCGGTCCCAAGATTCGCACCCGCCAACTGAAAGATGGACAACCAGTCACGCTGCAAGCGGGCGATCTTTTTGTGCTCACGACTCAGGACATCGTCGGCGATGAGAAGCGGGTGGCGACGAACTATCCCGATCTCGCTCATGTAGTGGAACCTGGAACCAAACTTCTGCTCGATGATGGCGCCATCGCGCTGGTCGTCGAAAGCACAACCAGGACTGACGTGGTCTGCCGAATAATCAATGGCGGCGTGCTGGGAGAACGCAAAGGGATCAACCTGCCGGGAGTTTCCCTGCCCATCGATTCACTAACCGAAAAGGATTTGGGCGATCTGAAATGGGCAGTCTCGCAGAAGGTTGACTACATCGCGCTGTCTTTTGTTCGTCGCGCTGAGGACTGTTCTCGCGCCAAGGATCTTATTCGCGAAGCCGGCGGGCGCGCGCCGCTCGTCGCCAAGATCGAGATGGCCGAAGCGATCGATCATCTCGACGAGATCATCGCCACGGCCGATGCCGTGATGGTGGCCCGGGGCGATCTGGGAGTGGAGACAAGCGTGGAGTTAGTCCCCGTCTATCAAAAGCGAATCATTAAGAAAGCCCTGGAAGCCGGGAAGTTGGTGATCACTGCGACGCAGATGCTGCAGTCAATGGTGACCAGTCCACGGCCTACGCGCGCGGAGGCTTCGGATGTAGCTAACGCCGTTTGGGACGGGACCGACGCCCTGATGCTTTCGAATGAAACGGCCAGCGGCAATTACCCGGTTGCCGCAGTAGAAACGATGTGCCGCATTATCGAGTCGGCTGAAGCCGGCAAGGAGCCGGAAACAGATCGGGCTGTCAAATGGGCGGGACAACAATCGGGTCGCGTTAGCCGGGCGCTTTGCGAAGCGGCGGCCTTCGCTGCCGAAGAAATGGGAACGAAAGTGACGGCGGTGCTGACTGAATCAGGTTTGATGGCCCGCCGACTGTCCGCCTTGCGGCCGGGACAGAAAATCATCGCGCTAACAAATTCCGAGGAAGTTCGAAATGAATTGTCGCTAATCTGGGGCGTCGAATCGCTCATCGTGCGACAGGCAGATACTACTGAAGAGATGCTTCGACTCGGAGAGAAGACCCTATTGGCTAGCGGCGCAGTCGAGCGGGGTGAAACGATCGTGATAATGGCGGGACGGCTTTCCGGTCTGGGACTCTCAAGCTCGGTTACGCTGTTCACCGTTGCCGGAGATATACACGAAACCACTGCTTAACAAGGCCGGATATCCGACTGCCCTCAGTGGCGGTCAGGCGCTCTCCAAATCGGCACCTGCCATCAATCCAGCGACCGACAAGTCCTCGTCGAGTTCCGGCCAATGCAGCGAGGCTCCACCGCTGCCAATCTCGTATTTTGTCCGCTGCTCCGGTGAGGCTTTGACCAATAATGGGAACCAGAGTATCGGGACGCTGACGCAGCGCCCGTCGGTGAGTAGCACGTGCATCATATCTTTATCGAAACTTACAGACTTGGCCAATGCCGTAGTTGGCACGTAGGCTCTTTGAGATTTAGCGTCACTGCTGACTAAAGTACTCATTCCCAACCTCCAGGAAAAACGACTCGTTCTCTTTGACCAACCGCTCAAGCTCATTTAACTCTCGGCTCGAAAACCCGTAGTTCGCGGCAAGCTGTCTTGGGGTCAGCCAGAACTTCGCTTGATTCTCAGCGGCTTTCACATGGATATGTGGTGGCTCTTGTCGCTCATTGCTGAAAAAGTAAAAGCGAAATCTGCCTATCCGTAAGACGGTTGGCATAAAGGAAATTTACCGCATACAGTGAGAATTAGCAGCCGTTACTCTGCGCGCAGCACTTCGTGGATAGTGTCTTTCAGCGAGCCTTCCGGCTTGGTCAGACCCGGTGCCTGTTGCGGGTCGCGCCAGTTGTCGAGGATGCCGACTTGATGCACGCATTGCAGCGTGCAGGTCGGCGCACACCACTTCTCAGTCTTATACTCACGATCGAAATCCGTCATCGTGTAATCTTCGAGTGGAATGCCGGGATAACCTTTTTGCTGGGAACACCAGTGGACTAATCCGTCCTCACAGATGTACAGATAGCGCGCGCCGGCACGACAGCGCCACTGGTAAGGTTTGCCTTCCGCGATGCTGTCCTGAAACCAGTTGAGCCGCGCGTGATCTTTGTTTCCGAGCTTCTTCACCTGCTGGAAGATGTCCTTCTCTTTTGCAGAAAGCGGCTTAAGCGTCCCATCGCCATCGTGAATCACCCCGACCGTTGAAGAGAATCCCAACTCAACCGCGCGTTTTGCGACCGTGAGTGCATCTTCAGGATTCTTGATCCCGCCGCCAATTACGGAATTGATATTCACGTGGAAGTCAGCATGCTCCGACAGATAGCGCAGCTTCTTATCGAGCACGCGCAAACTCTTGCGCGAGACTTCGTCAGGCTCAACATTATCGATACTGATTTGCAAGTTATCGAGTCCGGCTTTGTTGAGTCGCTTGATTCTGTCCGGCGTGAAGTAGTAGCCATTGGAAATGAGCCCCGCGATCATTCGATGTTTTCTGATCTGGTGGATGATGTCATCGAGGTCCGGATGCATCATGGGCTCGCCGCCGGAAATTGTAACGATAGATGTGCCGAGCGCTCCAAGCTTGTCAATCCGCTTTTTGATAAGTTCAACCGGGACGGGCGACGATGTGTGGTCATACTCGTTGCAATAGCCGCACGCCAGATTGCAGCGACGCATAGGAATCAAGTGCGCGAGCACCGGATGACCGGTGGAAGCCAGCGCGCGGCCGATAAAGGCAAACTGTCGGACTTTTTGCTGAATGAATTTCGTTTTTCGCATTACAGAGACTTGGAGAACTTAACCTGGAAAGTTACCAACCGTCAGCCTGAATTGAAGTCGAAGAATAGGCGACAGAGGCTCACAAACGCAACCCACCAGAATGTGCGTTAAATGGAAAAGGGCTCTGGATCATAGACTCAGAGCCCCACCTTTGATTTGTCAGCTCTAACTTAACCTTTGATGATCTTCACGCTTGAATCCAGCTTCTGACTAAACTCGTCTGAAGAAATCTTGGCGTTGCGTTCCATGCCACTCAAACGCATGGTAGTGGCATCACCGTTTTTCTCGACGATCTTTGTCTGCACCGGCATGCCGGCGGAGTCAACCCAGATTTCAGCATACTTGTAGCTGGCGTTTCCTTTAGGCATCAACGTCAGGTGGATAGTGCTGACGCCGCCCCACAAAGTTTCTTCACGAACATCCTGAACGGGTTGAAACTTTGCTTCGAGCTGCTGCTTCGACATGTACATCATGTCGAGGACAGTGCCCGCGCCCTGACTGCCCTTCATAGATCCAGTCTTGCCCACAATCGCCTGTTTCAGGCTCGGGCGAAACAAAGTGTATTGACCGTTGGCAACCGTAAGAATTTCACGACGCGGTTTTTGCCATTCGATCCGCACTGATGCGTTTCGGCCGCTAGCGGGGAGGTATGACACCCAGCCGCTGTAGTTGTCTTTGTCGCGAAGCTGCGCGTTGTACTTCTCCATGCTCAAGCTCGCTTTGAGCGACTTGAGCGATTGGCGATTGCGCTCCATCCGGTTCATCACCGAACTCACCAATCCCGCGCTCTGCCCATTTGCTGCGTTGGGGGAACTGATGATCGAAAGGCCCGTCACTACCGCCAATAAAAGACCGAGGGGAACTAATCTCTTCATTATCGAAACTCCTTAAGACTTGAAAGAACCACGTCCAAATTATGAATACCACCCAAATCAAAGTAGGGGGTGCTAAAAAACCCCGCAATTATAGGTTATGACTAACGTATGTCAACCTCATACGCGCGGGCCTTGCCATCCGTGTCAACGACCGTTCTAACATTAAGGACCTGAATGTCGGCGCGTCCCGTGAAGGTCCGAACCACCTGTTGCACCTGGCCCTTATCCTGCGCGTTTTCAATAAGTTCCGGGCTAATCAGCACGGTTGACGCAGTGGGGCTTTGATGCGCAATCGACCCTCGTCGTTCGCTATTTTCAAACCAGCTTTTGGGCGTCAGAAAGATGAAAATTAGAATAACAACGCACAGAACGTCCCATTGCCAGGTGTTTCTGGC
>JANLYZ010000337.1:0-4779 GCA_031365905.1 Chloracidobacterium sp.
GTGGGGGAGCGTAGACGTGAATGGTGATGAGATCCTGTCCGCTTACATCAGGGTTGCCGAGTTGGTGGATATCAGGAACGTCCGAGCCGGTGACTGATCCAAGTGGAAGCTCACGCGCGCTCTTGTATTCGAGTCCAGCAACGGGATCGTAATTGAAGGTTGTTTCCCACAACAGTCCCTGACAAACTTTCACGCCGCCATGCGAGCCATTGTGATCATGAATCGGTGTGCGTTGGCCGGGGCGCCAACACAACACGAGCATCTCCACAAACTGGTTGCGACAAACGCGATGACGCCAGTAGTTGCCTTCCTTGAAACCACTGAATGGCTGTAACTCTTCAGTTGAGACGTCCGCCTTTTCCAACCACTCGAAGATTTGTTCGAGGCTCGGTGCTTTATCTAACGATTCAAGCGCTGTGACTAATGACTGCAGAGAAAATGGCTGATCTTGGATCTCATCAGTAGTTGCAAGACTAGCGGTTGTTTCCAGGTGAGTAGACAAGTTTTGATCTCCTGCGTGGAGCGACATGACTAAATCATTTGTCGCGCTGCCGTTATATTCTCTGAGCATGACAGGAGTCAAGGCGCTTCGAACTTCAGGGAGGGTCAGCGAGCTATGAATCTCTTGAAGAGGATTCAAGTCTACCGACGCTCCCCGGAGTTTATATCAGCTACCACCGAGCCATCAGGAAACATGCAGCATTCTGAAGAGCCACCACATGCCCGCCTCAACAAAAAATGAATTGGTTGTACCGGTAGATGCCGACGTTGTGTTACAGACTATTGCCACTACAATTCCGGTGCCGGCATGACCCGGATTGGCAGCGTAGCCTGGATCGGTTTTGACGATAACCATCTTTGGAATATTACCGCTGATCACCGGGCCTGATTTGGTTATCGAACTCGACACGAGCACCGTAATGTATGCCGGAACGCTGCTGGGCGGTCCGGGGCTATTGCCGGGATCACTCATCCAAGTGCCACCACACGCCGCCGGGTTCGGGCTAGCGGAATTGGCAAACCCCTTAAAGCTCGATGGGGCCGACCCGCCACTCAATGAATTCTCTTTCGCCCATTGCGCACCCCAGAATGTCACTTGCTGGCCGACGACCGCATTAAGATCGCCGATGACGAACCCTGAAGATGCGGGCGCGGGCGTTGGAGTCGGCGTTGGAGTTGGCGTCGGAGTCGGAGTTGGAGTCGGAGTTGGAGTCGGAGTTGGAGTCGGCGTTGGAGTCGGAGTTGGAGTCGGAGTTGGAGTCGGCGTTGGAGTCGGAGTTGGAGTCGGAGTTGGTGTGGGTGTTGGCGTCGCGCAAGCGGTCGGGGTAAATTTGGCGACGAATGCGTCCTGCATATCCGGACTCACTTGCAGCGTAGTCTGGAATGCGCCGGGCGTCGTAGGGAAGTCGGTGGAACGTGTTGCGCCCGCTATGTATGCATCACCAACGATGTCAACGGCCACGCCGCGCGCCGAATCCAAGTCGTTGCCGCCGTGGTAAGTCGAATAGACTAGCGCCGCCGACCCTGGCAGCGACAAATTCAATCTCGTCAGAAACGCGTCGCCGCTGCCGCCACTGGTCGTCTGCGCCGCACACGGCGTAATGGGAAAGTCAGTCGAGATCGTTTGGCCACTGATATACACATTGCCAGCCGCATCAAGCGCCACGCCGTCCCCCCGATCGAAACCACCGCCGCCAAGATAAGTCGAGTAGACGAGCGATGCCGCGCCCGAAGCGGAGGGATCAAGCTTGGCTACGAAAACGTCGGTGGTGAAATTAGTGCTGCTCCGGAAAGAGCCAGGCGTCGTGGGGAAGTTCGACGATAAGGTAAAGCCCGTGACGTATGCGACGCCCAACAGGTCAACCGCAACGCTACGCCCCTGATCTTCACTCACGCCCCCAAGATATGTCGAGTAAGGTGTGGACGCGCCGGCCGCGTCGAGCACGGTCAGGAAAACGTCCCCCTGCGTGAAGGTGAAAGAGCCGGTGCTCTGGTACGTGGTCTGGAAGGCGTTCGCGGTCACGGGAAAATCAGTCGAGATAGTGGTGCCGGTAACGTATGCTCGCCCGCCATTATCGACCGTGATGCCCAGTCCGTCCTCGGAGTTGGTACCACCAAGATAGGTTGAATAGTCGTACGCCGAGCCGGTTGGGTTGAGCTTGACGACGAACGCATCGGCGTTACTGGCTGAACCTATCGAGGTCTGAAAAGCGCCTGGCGTAACAGGAAAGTTGGTAGCACCCGTCGTGCCCGCTACGTAAGCGCTGCCGCTGCTATCTATGGCGACGGCGAAGGCGAAGTTATAGGAATTACCGCCGATGTAGGAGGAGTAGACTAGCGCCGTTCCAGTCGGGTTGAGTTTCGCGATGAAGCCTTTGTCTAGCGCCGCTGGCGGGGAGGACTGGACCGCTCCCGGCGTCGTAGGAAAGTTTCCCCAAGTGTGACCCGCGACGTAGGCGTTGCCCTGGGCGTCGACAGCGATTCCGTAACCGGTGTCAGGATCGCTACCGCCGAACTGAGTATCGACACCACCGAGGTATGTTGAGTACACGAGCGCTGTGCCCGATGCGTTGAGCTTGGTGACGAAGGCGTCGCTGCTGCTGATGCCTGTGTCGGGAGTCGTGCGGAGTGCGCCGGGCGTGACGGGAAAATTCGTCGAGGCGGTCTGGCCTGTGATGTACGCGTTGCCGAAGGCGTCAATGGCGATGCCATTTGCCGCATCGTTGCCGCTCGTGGGACTTGACCCACCGACGTACGTGGAATAGACGAGCGACGGATCAATCACCAGCGCCACGCTCGCGTCGTACTGTGCAATCTCAAACCCGACCCTCTTTCTGTCCTTGATGATGTAATGGCCATCGACTGTCTGACGGCTGCCGTTCACGTCCTGATAGATGACCGGCTTCTGCTGACGTACTTCGCCACCTCCCGTGGTCAGCACCAGATCGCCTCCAGCATCAAGGCGCATCTGCTGCGCTCCTGCAAAAGCGAGTTGGATAATCTTTGGATCAGCGCCAGGCGCCACGACAAAATCATACTCAAGCTGGCGTTGATTGCCGTACATGACCAGGTCCACCCCGGGATACATGCTTTGGTATTTGACTTTGGCGAAGTTGGGAACATTCGTGCGCCACTTGGTGGGATCGTTGCCGATGAAGTAGTTGCTCTTGCCGGGTAGCTGATCCTGCCCGACGACTTGCGGCGCCGTGTTGGCGCCAACGAACTTCAGACGCAGCACAGTCGATTTTGGATTTCTGGATTTCGCAGAGTGAGAAGTAAGTCTGTCATTCCGACTCTCACGGTCCGGATTTCCCAGGCGCAGCACTGCTTCTATTGGCGTCAGGAAGAGGCTGTAACCGCTACCGCGCGAGAGGAACTTCACCGACTGGTCCGCCTGTCCCTGATTGGCTTCAAAGCTGAGGGGCAGTTTGCCGTAGCCCTCTCGCAAGCGAGCTTGGGTTGCAAAGTCTGGCCCGGCCGCGGGCGTGATACCTTTGTTATGCTTCGAGAAACCTGACGCACCGAACGCGCCGGTCTTCTGCGTCAGAACAGCACAGCCGACGACTCCTGAGATCAGCAGCACCAGCAATAAACAACGATTAAAAAACGGGGGACGAACGACGAGACCAATAGAGTTGAGGGTCATGGGACGATCTCCTTTTGAATAATTATGAGCAGACTATGGGGACTGAGAAGGACGGGAGGCTTATACACCCTACTGGGTGGCGACACAATAGCTGGCCGCAGTAAAACAGCGACAATTACGCCGATCCCGCAGCCAGCTTTATGATCCTGGCCTCATCGCCCGCGCCAGCTATCGAGATACGACAAACATTTCCGGGCAACGGATAACTGCCGAGACGTTCGGCCCATTCGATTACTATCACCGCGCGCTCGTCAGTCAGCAACTCTTCGAGGTCAACCGCATGGGCAGCCGCAGCGCCTTCATCGAGTCGATAAAGATCGAGGTGAAAAAGCGGTAGCCGGCCTACATAAGGATTCACGAGGGTGAACGATGGACTGGTTACTTCTTGAGGGTCTATGCCGAGCGCCGCGGCCAGGCCTTTAACAAAGATAGTCTTGCCCGCGCCGAGTGGGCCATCGAGGAAAAGGATATCGCCGCCGCTTAGGTGCGCGCCGATCTGCTTGCCGAGCGCAAAGGTTTCCAGGGCACTGTTGGTTTGCCATTCGCCGGTTGTGATGTGTTGCGCCATGTCTGTCAACTTGTCCGATAAACTTTCGGAAGTTCTGATCAAGTAAACTTGCCGCATAGCGGCAAATTGAGTTTAGCCCGGCGTTTCAACGCCGGGAGAGTAGTCGAGCCAAATCTTTTTGTCGCGTAGCGACGGTTTGACCCTTGTTCTCAGGAGTCGCTACGCGACGCGGTTACCTTTCACCGCTCTTCCCGGCGTTGAAACGCCGGGCTAAATTGATGTCGACACTACGCGTCGAAAGACCTAATACGGTTGTTCGCCTTGTGGATCGAGTGCGCGGATGGCGGTACCGAAGTGTTCACGAATGTCGGACGCTACCATAGTTCGCATGCCGATTTCGCGCGCGGCGAAATCACCGGCCAAGCCGCCGATGTAGAGGGCGGCGATTGTGGCGGCGAGTACGTCAGAATTGTCTTTCAATGTCGCGCGGTCCTGGGCGATGAAACCGGTAATGATGCCTGTCAAAGTGTCGCCGGCTCCGGCAGTGCCTAGTCCGGCATTGCCCGTCGGGATGATGAACACCCGGCCATCCGGCGCTGCAATTAACGATCGCGCGCCTTTGAGA
>JANLYZ010000338.1:0-7525 GCA_031365905.1 Chloracidobacterium sp.
TACGTCGTCGGCGGCAGCAGGTTGTGGTCCCAAACGCACCAACTCGCCCAAAGAGGTTTCAATGCCCACCTGGTTGTCGTTAGCGGGATGCCCCCACTTATCAAACGCGCGCACTTTGATGAGCGTCGAATCACGACCGCCTGCCTGTATCGCCGTCTTCTCAGGCACAACTTCCAGCCGTTCGATCGGGCCGCGGCCCATCGCTATGATTTGCTGCGGAGTGCCGGCCACGCCCGCAGGACTAATCGGCGTGACGGTCACGCGATTTGGGCCGGGATGCAGGCCGATACTAACAAAAGTCAACGTTGTGACCTGGTTCTTGTTATCAACCCGGCGCGTGCCGACGTTCTTGTCCGAAATCTGCTCGCCATTGACTTCCAGTCTGACAGTCCAGTTTATTGCGACGCGCGTCACCACTTCCATCGCGGGCGACATCACGACTGAGTCGCGAGCGGGAGAGAGTATTAGTGCTGAGCCCGGCGCAACCGGATCGACCGTTTCGGTGGTGGCAAATTCATAGACACCAGCCGCGCCACGTGGCGGTTCAGCAGGACTCCCCGAAGTAGCTGTCTGCTGAGCTTGTTTATTTCGCGTCTTGCTATCGCGCTTTTCCAGCGACTGCTCAGAAGCAAGTTCAGACGAAGCGTCGCCTGAGCGAGTCAGGATAAAGTTTTGTCGGAGCATCGCGCCGCCGCCAACCGGCGTTCGCAGGAGCCTCGTCCAACTGCGGCCTGAGATGCTGTTGCCGTCAGCCAGCGCGAAACCTTTCGGCACTGTCACCGGATCCAGAGCGATCACTTGTGAGCCATCGCCGACTGCGGGGAAGTTATAAAGGCCTTGCGAGTCGGTAATCACCGACTGACCGTTGGTAAGATAGAGACGAGCGCCAGCGACAGGCTTATCGGCGGAGTCGAATTGTCCATTGCGATTTATGTCCTGATAAACTCGGCCGATGATCACTTGTTGCGTCGAGAAAACGCCGCCGCCAACGCGAACGGTAGCGCGCGCCGGGGCTGTTTCGGTGTGCTCGCCGTTGGGAAATGTGCCTGCGCCTAGCGCCACATTTTCCCTGTCGCCTTCGCGGGCGTTGGCGCCAATGCGCACACGGTAGAGCAGGCGAGCGCCGGCGCCGGGAGCAATCTCGCCCAATTGGAAGACGAGATCGCCACCGCTTGTTTCCGGCTCGATCGACTGTTCAGGAGACGCGCCGACACTCACGCGTGCCGTTCCCTGCACGTAGTGAAATGATTCCGGCAGGTGATCGCGCACGGTGACGTGGCTTACTGTTTCCGCGGTGGGATTGTGAACCTCAATTCGATAAGTGACGACATCGCCGATCTCGGCGCGTTGCTGGTCCGCGGTCTTGGTTATCTCCAGCCCGTGCTCCTCAAAAACAGGAATGTTGAAAGCGAGGTCGGCGAGTCCATCGATTTGCACGTCCTGGCGCACCAGCGTGAACCCACCGGCAACTGCTATTGGCTGTCCATCCAGCGCGCGCTCGGTAATTGACACGAGGCCGGCTTCTCCCGGGCGGACGTCGATCTCAATCAGGCGGGAGATAAAGCCCGCGGCACTAACGCTGATGAAGTATCTGACTGGCGACGAGGCAGTACCAACTTGCGAGGCGCTCAAGCCGAAACTGAAATGGCCTTGACTATCGCTCGGGAACGGATTTGCGTTTGCAGAGTTTGGTGTAAATCCCAGGTCAGCCGAAAGCGGCAGCAGATTCGTCAGTGCCTGATCGGCGAAGACGGAAACTCTGGCTCCGGGGACGGGCACGCTGGCTCCGCCGCGACCGGCAAACACGGTGCCAAATGGATCAACGACGACCACGACTGAATTAGTTCTTGTTAGCGTTGCATTGTCGGCCGCAACCTGCGCCGTGTTAATGAGTCCAATCGCGGCCGGCGCGCTGTTGTTCAACTGAGCGCGGAAGGTGAGTCTGACGACCTGATCCGGCGCAAAGTTGACGAGGCGCAATTCAATGTGTTGTCCGGTAACGAACCCTTCGTCTGCATCCTGAGCGTCGGTGAGATCTCGGTTAATGCCGGTGGTTTCCAGGTGCAGGGAATTGGCGACGTAATCGATGCCGGCGGGCAGTTCGTCAGTCAGCACGAGGTTGTGGGCTGCGACGTCGCCAGTGTTGCGAAACGCGATGCTATAGGTGAACGGGTTGCCACGGCTGACGACGGCCTGGCTGCCGTTGTTGACTTCCTTGAGCGGCGGCAGGGCGGGGTTACTGGGACTACTGAAGAGTGGACCGCGGCCAACGTCGTTCAGGATTGTGCCATCGTCCTCGACGTTGCCGTTTGCCGCGCCCGTGGCATTGGAGCGCGCCGTCAAGTGAATGCGAAGCAGAGTGCCGAATGTAATCGCGTTGGTATCGACTATCGCCAGCACGCCAATGCACGACCGCGGCGCAACCGAACTTGAGGCGGTGGCGCCGACCGTAATCAGCGGATCTCCAACCGTCAGCGTACCGCTGGCATCGTTGTCGAAGTAGAGACTATCGAAGGTGGCCGGCGTGGTGATGTCGGTGTTGGTTATCGTGTAGGTGTTTGCGACGTTGCCGGTGTTGCAGATTTGAAAGACGCGGGTGACGCGTTCCTGGGAATTAACACTGGCGGAGGGAACGGTTTCTTTCGGGGCGACTGTCAGGGTCGCGACCGCAAGCACGGTGAAGGTTACCGTGTCGGAGACAACGTTAAAAGTTGTTCCATCACTTTCGTAGGTCGCCTCAGCCCGGTTGCTGACCACGGTGCCTGCGGGAGTGGAATCTCCAGCGAAGCGAGTCCGTGAAGTCGCAAACGAGGCAAGGAGAAGCGCGACGACGATAGCCGAAAGTGACTTGCTGAGTGTGGGATGAAATAACATCAGGGCACGCGAAGCAGGGAAATCGTCGGAGGAGGTTATAGGTTTCGAAGCGACGTGACGGTCTCTAGTGCGAGGATCCAGAGAAATCGCCACGTCGCTTCGTTGTCACAGACGTTCAGCCTGTGGGCTTAGTTGATCGAACGCTTGAAGGTGAAGATGCCGGAAGCGCCCGGAGCGACTGAGGCCACGGTATCCGTATACCGCGTTGCACTGACCGTGGCTACGACACCCGAACCGGAATCGCTCGGTGCGCCGGAGTTGGTCGTGTAGGTGCCCCAGTTGTTTGGCGCCACCAATCCATCTTCGTTGATGACCAAATTGCTGGCCGTCAATCTCACGCAGTTCGCATCACCATTTGAACTGGAGATGTTCGTGTAGGTGATGTTGTAAGTGATGACCGCACCTGGGACTGCATCCGTGGCTGCGCCGACGCCAGTGCCATTGGCGACACTGAAGGTCTTGCTGAGCTGAATGAATCCTGTGTAGGAGCGATCAATTGTTTTGTTGTTCGCGGCTGGAGTAACCGTCGAAGTAGCACGAATCGTGGAACTGAAGGCCGTTAAGACTGTTTGGCCAACAGGCACCGTGACGCGCACGAGAATGTTTGCCGAACTACCAAAGCCAACTGCCAGTGTGGTTGAACCGCCGCCGGAGACGGTCGTGTATGACCCGCCACCATTGGTCGAGATTTCAACCGTGAAGCCGGCCGGAACAACCGGAGCGTCAAGCGTGTAAGTGTCGTTGGCGTTGCCCGTGTTCTGTAGCGTGTTCGTGTACACGAGCTGGGCCGACGCGGTTGTGGTTCCCCCCGGAGCGATGTTGGCAGGGTTGGTGGACTTGTTAGTGTAGTCGTCGTTGTTGTCGGTTGGTCCAACAGCAGCCGGCGCTCCATTTGGTCCTAACAATACCGAGCCAGTCTGCGAGAGCAGCGTCTGCTGAATCACACCGTGGCCGACTCCGGCAACATAACCTTCGTTGAAGTTAGCGTTGCCGTCACCGTTATTGGTGGTCAGGTCACCTGATTGATCGGTGATGGTTGAGTTGGCGATGTTAGTGGCAAACGCATCGCCGATTTCATCGATCGGGATCGAGGCGTTGATTCCGGTATTGATCGTGACGATCATGTTGATGGGTGCGCTGGATGCGCCACCGGCCAAAGTTGCGCCCACCGGGAAAGCAATTCGCGTCACCGTATTCAGTGGCGGAGGCGCACTGACCCAAGTGGCGGACAATGGCGCTGTGCTGAGAGCCGAGGTTGTATAGAGAGTGCCGGCCGGGAATGTTTGTCCAGCCTTGAGCACGGTTCGCGCGGGAATTGGCGCGATGATGTAGACCTGATTCGAAGCGTTGAGAGTCACGCCCGAAGCAGTCTTGGTGCTCGTGTTCGTGAGCAGCCAGGTGTAAGTGATATCGGAACCGATGGGCACTGGTCCGGCAGGAGCAGTTAACGTCAGCCGCAGCAACGCATCGTCAACCACGGTGGACGAAACGTCACCGCGTGCTTCACGCTTTCCATTGACCGACAACGCTGATTCGGTTCGCACTTCCTGAAGCGAATTAGTGGCGGGTTGGTCATCGAATGAAGGGGGATTAGTCAGCGTGTCGCCCAGCAAAACAGTGACTGACGAACCCGTGACGGCGCCGGCGCCGACAGCAACTTCGACCATCACGCTGATGCTCGCGTTCTGCGCTATGTTGCCCGAAAGTCCGCCACTGGTGACATCCGTGTCGCCGGCGTTGAAGGTGCCACTGTTGTCGGCGTCGATGTAGGCGCGGATGACTGAGTTTGGCGCATTCACGCGAGCACTACCCGAGGCGAAGCGAACCTGATCGGTAAAGTTTCCGGTGTTGGTCACGGTGAAGCTGTAACGCGCCAGCCCTTGACCTGCGACTACTGTTGGGTCAGTCAGGCTGGTGCCGGCGTCAGGCGTGATTGTCAGACCGGAAACAAGCGAAACAGTTACCGTCACCGTGTTGGAAACGGTTGAGTAACTGTTCGTGCCGTCTGAATAAGTTGCGCTGGCCTGGTTTGAGATCACTGTGCCACCCGGTGTCTGAGCGAAGGCGGGTGAACAGAGTACGCAAGCAAGCGCAAGCAGCGCGGCTGTGCGACCAAGTAAATTTGAGATTGTGTAGGCGAGTCTAGACATTATTATTTCCTCACTATTGATTGTTGGGCCGGGCTGCCGGTGGGAAAACCGAGCGCAAGCAAACGACCGCTTGCGCCAGAGAGTTGAGGCGGCTAGTTCAGGCGAACTTTGTAAGAAGCGTTCAGCTTGTCGCCTTCATTCAGCGGCGCTGACCACTCATAACGAACCTGTTGGTACATCGAAACCGGCGCCGGCACTTTCTTGATGCTGCCGTCTGCTTGTCTCTCATTCACTGTGGGCGTTGAAGAGAAAGACTTGCCGTTGTCGATGCTGAAAGTCACTGCGACGGAGCCGTCCGCTTTCGCGCTGCCGGCCACAAACTGAGTACCCGCGGGAATCTTGCCAACCGCTTTATAGTCGCTTGCCGGAGCATTGCCTTCGTTAACCGAAGTGATGGTCCAGTCTAAGGTCTCGCCAGACTTCACCAGCGCCGCTTTTTCAACTGGCACTTTGGTATCGTCGCGCTCGACTACGCCGGACAACATGACCTTTACCGCGGGACTGCCGCTTCGCAGCATCATGAACTTCTTTTGCGAGAGAGCTACCGCACTGCCCAAAACTAAAATGCAGAGGGCAACGGCGGGCAGTGTTGAGGAATATTTCTTTATCGTTCTCATTTTTGGTCTCCTGGAGTCGTTCGAAATCGGGCTGTTGTTTGAGGAGGCGCTCGCTCGGCGGCATTTCTCCCCGTGGGCGGGGCATTTCACCACACCCTTCCGCCCCAGCTTTGGCAACCAGCGTGCCCGATCTGGGAAACACTCTGGTTGTTCTTAAGGGCGGGAGCCAGGTCCCATTAGTTTTTTGGAAACGCTAAGGTTTTGAATGCCGCTCGGTCAATAAGACTTCCAGAAACCATTGGGAGGCGAGAACAGAATTATCGACCAACCATTCGTGATTGGCTGAGGCGCTGGTCCAGTGACAAAGATTGACAGAGCCGCTGTGACAAGTTTTGTTATTGAAAAGTGGTTGAGGATTTGGGGCTGTCTTGAAGTGGGGCCAGGCCAGGAAGCTTTGTTTACGCTTCCAAATCGTCAGGAGTGTACAGATCGATCGTCGCACTGCCGGGTTTATAAGTGTGAAGTACGCCGAGTGGGGGAGCGTAGACGTGAATGGTGATGAGATCCTGTCCGCTTACATCAGGGTTGCCGAGTTGGTGGATGTCCGGGACATCCGAGCCAGTGACCGATCCAAGTGGAAGCTCACGCGCGCTCTTGTAAGCCAGTCCGGCAATGGGATCGTAGCTGAAAGTCGTTTCCCACAACATGCCCTGACAAACTTTCACGCCGCCGTGCGAGCCATTGTGATCATGAATCGGTGTGCGTTGGCCGGGGCGCCAACACAACACGAGCATCTCGACAAACTGGTTGCGACAAACGCGATGACGCCAGTAGTTGCCTTCTTTGAACCCACTGTAAGGCTGTAACTCTTCGGTCGAGATTTCCGCTTTTTCCAACCATGCGAAGATTTGTTCGAGGCTGGGCGCGCTATTCACCGCCTCAAGCGCGGCGACTAACGAAGGTAGTGAAAAGAGCTTAGCCTGGCTCTCGCCGGTTTCGATACCATCGGTTGTTTCCACGTGGGTAGACAAGTTTCGGTTATCTCCTGGGTCGAGCGACACGATTCACTCTTTGTCGCCTTGCCCTTATATTCTCTCGAGGCGGTGTAGTCAAGACGTTGGCAGTTCGAAAACAATCTGAAACGTTCAGTCTGAAATCGAAATACGACGTTCCGCTTCTCCGTCGCCTGATATGCGAATATTCCAGACGTTCGTGCTCAGCGGATAACTGCCGAGGCGTTCGGCCCACTCGATAACTATCACTGCGCGCTCGTCAGTCAGTAACTCCTCGAGATCAACCGCATTCGCTGCTGCGGCACCTTCATCGAGTCGATAGAGATCGATGTGAAAAAGCGACAGGCGACCGACATAGGGATTCACTAACGTGAACGATGGGCTGGTGACTTCTTCAGGATCGATGCCGAGGGCCGAGGCCAGGCCTTTTACGAAAACAGTTTTGCCCGCGCCCAGTGGGCCATTGAGCAAAAGAATCTCGCCGCCGCTAAGTTGCGCACCGATCTGTTTACCGAGCGCAAAGGTTTCCGCAGCGTCGTGCGTTTGCCATTCGCCGGTTGAGATGTGTTGTGCGGCCGTGGTCATAATTCGAAAGGGACAGGAATGCCGGTCCTACGGTTGTTCGCCCTGGGGGTCGAGCGCACGGATCGCAGCGCTAATGTGTTCGCGAATGTCGGAGGCGACCATCGTTCGCATGCCTAGTTCGCGCGCGGCGAGGTCACCGGCCAGCCCACCGATGTAGATCGCCGCTATTGTGGCGGCAAGCACGTCAGATTTATTTTTCAAGGTTGCGCGGTCCTGGGCGATGAAACCGGTAATGATGCCTGTCAAAGTGTCGCCGGCTCCGGCAGTGCCTAGTCCGGCATTGCCCGTCGGGATGATGAACACCCGGCCATCCGGCGCTGCAATTAACGATCGCGCGCCTTTGAGA
>JANLYZ010000183.1:0-2645 GCA_031365905.1 Chloracidobacterium sp.
GTTCTGACTACGATTCCCCGTGTCTCCGCGTCTCCGTGTCTCCGTGTCGTTTCTTGCGGCGAAGACTCCGCTTACCAGCGTAACGTCCGGCAAATGCGTGCCGCCGGCAAACGGATCGTTTAGCGCAACCACGTCGCCCGGTTGCAGATCGATTTCTTTCAAAGCAGACGCGACGGCCATGGGCATTGAGCCGAGGTGCACCGGCATGTGATCGCCCTGCGCGATCACGCGCCCTCGGGCGTCGAAGACCGCACAGGAGTAATCGCGACGCTCCTTGATGTTTGGCGAAAAGGCCGTGCGCCGGAGCGCGATGCCCATCTCTTCAGCGACGGAAGTGTAGAGCGCGCGATAGATTTCCAGTGTTGTGGGATCGAATTGTTTCATCGCTCGAGTAACCGCCAATCTATGAACCGCCAAGTCGCCAAGAGCGCCAAGAAAAGAAACTGAAAAATTGAGTTAAAGCACAAGTTCGCTGTATACCCTTTTGATCTTGGCGTTCCTGGCGTCTTGGCGGTTAACTTTCTATAAAAAGAATGATCAAGTTTCCGAAGTCATCAACTTTGGCGCGTGCCTCGCCCGGGATCAACGTCGTCGAAGAGTATTCAGTAACAATGCACGGTGACTGCAAGCGAGCACCGGCGGTTAACTCAGAGCGACGATAGACTGCGACCCGCTGTTTCTTCCCGTTCAAAAACGCAGCGACAGTTTTTGTTGGTCTCGCAAGTTGACGATTGCGCAACGAGCCTTGTCTCCGTTCAGTAAGCTTCACCACCACGCCGGTGGAGCGCACGCGCGCGCTGACAATTTCAATCGTGTTTGTTTCCTGCGCGTAGCCGTAGCGTTCAAGATGCGCGCGATGAAAACTCGCAGCCAGATTTGCGCGCGTCTGCTTGATTTCCAATTCAAACGACTGGCCCTTGTAGCGCAAAGCCAGCGAACGTTGATGACGTTGTTTCGCCGCAGGGAAACCTTCGCGGCGGAGCGCGACACTGGCAACGCGCTCCATCTCTTTGAAAGTCTTCTCCAGTTTCTTTTCAACTCCGGGCGCAATGTCCAGCATCGTGGTTCGGCTCTGGTCCTTCACCACGTCCGCCGTTAACACGCCGATTGCCGAAAGCGCGCCCGCGGCGGTTGGCACGATGATCTGCGGAATGCGCAACGCCTGGGCCAGTTCAACTGCGTGCAGTCCGCCGGCGCCGCCGAAGGGAAGCAAGGCAAACTCGCGACTGTCGAAGCCGCGCTCGACTGAGATCTGCCGCAGCGCGCGCTCCATGTTTGTGTTGGCAACGGCGAGCACACCCTGGGCGGCTTCAATCGCAGTCACGTGCCGGCCAGCAACCTTACTCATCTCGCTCGCAAGTTTCGTCATCGCCTTTTGCGAGCGCGCTTCGTCGAGATTGAAATCGCCGCCCAGCAAACCGGCGCCGCCAAAGTGTCCGAGCAACAGATGCGAGTCAGTCACTGTTGGCAGCAGCGAACGACCGTAGCATGCGGGCCCCGGATCAGCGCCCGCTGATTCCGGTCCCACTCTGAGCGAGCCGCCTTCATCAACTCGCGCGATCGAACCACCTCCCGCGCCAACTGTGTGAATGTCCATCACGGAAACAGCTACCGGAAGTCCGGCAACGGACGCTTCATTCGTCATACGCAAACCGTCGCGCCCGCAAAGTGCAACGTCAGTGGAGGTGCCGCCCATATCGAAAGTAATAATTTTTTCAAAACCTGCCGCCCGCGCTGCGCGTAAAGCGCCCACCACGCCGCCGGCCGGTCCGGAAAGAATTGTGCGCACTGGTTCGCGCGCGGCCACGGACGCGGAGATGCTGCCGCCGGATGATTGCATCACCCGCAGGCTTCCAGTGTGTGCCTCGAGGCGCCGCAGATAATTTCCCATCAGCGGTTGCAGGTAAGCATTGATGGTCACGGTCGAGGTGCGTTCAAACTCGCGATACTCAGGAAGAATCTGATGCGAGATGGAAAGCGGCCAGTTGAGGACGGAAAGCGCCTGGGCGATCCGTTTTTCGAATGCGGGGTCGACAAAGGAGAACAACAGGCAGATCGCAACTGAATCAACGCGCGCTTTTTTGAGCCGCGCGATCAGCGTCAATAGTTCGGCCTCGTCGAGCGCTTCGATCACTTCGCCGGATGCAGTTATTCGTCCACTGATTCCGAAGCGCAGGCTATCCGGCACGAGCGGCGGCGGTTTCATGGCGTTCAAGTTGTAGAGTTCCGGCCGCGCCTGGCGGCCGATCACCAGCACGTCTTCGAAGCCACGCGTCGTCACGAGCGCGGTGCGGGCGCCGCGTCGCTCGAGCAGCGCGTTTGTGCCCACCGTTGTGCCGTGAACTACTTCAAGATTCTTAAGGGCGACGCCTGTTTGTTCGGCGATGGTTTGTAGGCCGGCGGCAATGGCGCGCGACGGATCTGAAGGCGTAGAGGCGAGCTTGAATATTTCCAGACGCCCGTTTGCTTCGAAGACAAAGTCAGTAAACGTGCCGCCGGTATCAACACCAACGCGAACCTTGCGAACACGTTTTAGTAATCGCCGGTTCCGAAGTGGCTTTGTGATCATGTGACTGCGTTAAGCGACAGGAGAGTTCAGACTTCGCAGCTTCTTTGCGTCAGCCAATATAGTCACAAGCAAAAAC
>JANLYZ010000186.1:0-7164 GCA_031365905.1 Chloracidobacterium sp.
GCGATCATTCATCTAGTCCAACTGTTGCCAGATTGGATCAAGCGATCTACCCGGAGGTCGTATCCCGATAACTCGGGATTCGGGCGAGCAGCCCTGTTGACGCCTCCCTATTTGATCTTGCACTGCGAGGAGTTTGCCTGGCCGCCGGTGTCACCACCAGACGCCGGTGCGCTCTTACATTAAGCCCTTGCGGGCCGCACCATTTCACCCATCACTGCAACTCGAAAGTCGCGGCTGGTTTGTTTTCTGTTGCACTTGTCGTCAACCAGCAATCTCAAATCTCAAAGCTGAGATCTGAAATCAACGGCTGCCCCGCCGTTAGCGGGCTCGCTGCCCTGTAGTGTTCGGACTTTCCTCTCCTGGATCCAAAACTCAAGCCTGATAATTCAGATGTAATCCGAAAATGAAGGATTTGAACGTTAGATTCCAGCAGCGACCGCCCGACCTGTTCCACTCGCTGAGCCCGCAGAGTATACCAAGCCGTGTTCAACGCGTACAGGCCTGAGTCGAACTCTTTAAACCGGCTGTAGGACAGGCATTCCTGCCTGTTCACAGGTTTGACCTTCGATGCAGCGCATAAAAAGCAGATTTTCCATTTGTCATTTGAAATTTTTCACTTGTTAGAAGAAGAGCGTTGTTGTCATCAAATTGGCGGTGCCGCGCGGTTAATGAGAAATGAAGAATTTGAAATGATAAATGGAAAATCTTCTCTGCCAGTTGTTAGCTCGGCAGAACAGACGACAGGAATGTCTCTCCTACTTAGCCGAAGTATTTGAAGCCGACTCGCAAACTGTCGAGAAGCTTTGGCGAGACAGTCAGCGCCAGAGTCAGGGACGAGACCGCGTGAGACAAGGCCAACGCGAAGAGATTCGGTTGTCGTTGATAAACTGCGGCCCAAACCAGGCCGCCAACAAACGTCAAGACTGCGAGCAGTGGGTTCGGAAAGTGAAGCAAGCTGAAGAGGACCGCAACCAACACGATGCTTTTCGTTCCCTTCCCTAGCACCAACTGCGCGCGGCGATTGATGAAACCGTTGAGAACGTATTGCTGAAACAGCGCCCACAGCGGCAGCAGCAGAAAACGATTGCGCCACGGCGCTACGAATATCGCGTGACTGGAAAACCAGCCCACTGCGACAGCCACACCTATCACAAGCGCAGTTGGCAAAAACAACAAACGGCAAGCCGCGAAAAAGTTAACTATCCGAAAACCAATATCTCTAAGAGTCTCGCCGCGCTCGCGATGGGAAACGAGCATGAAGCCCAGTGCCAGCAGAACGGGAACAGCGCCGATGAATTTGCTCCGTCCCACGAACGCAAACACCACCCACTCGATGAGCAGGCAAGAAGTAACTACGGAGAGAATCTCCCAGAACGCGAGGCCCTGCTCTGTTTTCGCCAATACACCGACGTTATTTGTTTCCGATTGCATGCTGCTCAGAATTTGTTGACTCCGTTGAGCCTCACGATCACATCATAAGGAAAAAGTTTGCCATTCTTGGCGACCGTAAACTGAAGCGTATCGCCGAGGAGTTGAAGCGATTTCCTATTGCCGTCGCCACTGTCATGCAAAGCATAGATTTGTGCCGTGTGATCCCCTGCCGGCAACGACGTGACTACGAACGCGTAGCCATGCCACCGGTCCTTCGCCCACCCCGCAGCCGCAACGTCAGGCCGAGACTGATCCGCGATTCCATCGGCGACAAACTTCCCGTCAATGAAGAGCTGAACCTCGACGCGTTCCCATGGTGACGCATTGTTTACAGCCCAACCTGATATTCCGATTTCGCTTAATTCGCTCCAGCCATGAAACGTGGGAGGCAGCACGGTAACGAAAGTGAAAACGGCTAACACGCCGACAAGAAGCGTTTCGACGATCGACTTTCCGATCAGTAGGTGGACCAGTCTGGATGATGGAGTCTTCATCACGGTTCGCGGCACTTCATTGTAACGCAAACTGTTAGTTTGCGTGCGCCCCTTCCTTTACTGCTTGTAGAAAGATATGAGGCCGCTTACCCATCTGACGCAAACTAACAGTTTGCGTTACATGGAAAAAGGCGGCTGAAGAAAGCCGCCTTTTCATGACTTTGATTTTGGTAGACGATCAGTTACCGGTCATGACTTCGATCCGATCGCCTTTTTGCAAAACGGGATCAGGTGTCTTGCCAGTCTGGATCTTGCGCAGGTTGAATTCTTCTGACGTCAGTCTGCCGTCCGCACCTTGTCGCGAAACCCTGACTCTTGAACCAGCGCTGCCTTTAGTTCCGCCGCTCGCAAGGATCGCCTGCGTCAGCGTTAGTCCGGCATGGAAGGATTTCTGACCGGACGAAGCGATTTCTCCGCCAACAAAATAAAACTCGGTAGGCGCCGGCGGTATTCCCGAAACCTTAATAACATCCCCAGGAACAACCAGCGTCGCGGACTGGCTTGCATCCTTGAGATCGACGACGATTGGCGCTACTCCCTCGCGCGTTATCGTGGCTCGCGCTGCTTCCGGCAGAACCAATGCTTCGGCCAGCATCGTGTAGAGAGGCATCGCTTCGCGTCGCAAAATTTTTGCTCCGGGCGCACTGACGAAACCGCCGATAGTCACCGCGTGACTGGCGTAGTCGCGGACCTCAACCTTCACTTGCGGATTTTCGAAAATCTTGATTCGCTGCCGCAGTAGCGCTGCTATCTCAGTGGTAGTCATTCCGCCAACCACGATTGAATTACCTGCCAAAGGATACTCGAGCACGCCGTCGTCAAGCACAGTGAACAGTGTCGAGTTTCTGCCTGGGTTATCAGCGAGCTGTATATCCAGCACGTCGCCGGGGCCGACTCGGTAGATTTGCGTCGCAGTGGTCGCGATTGGCGCCGAGACATTCGTCGCTGAATTCGCGGGCGCGGTGACTTTCCTGCTGGTAAAGCCGGCAGGTTTCAGACTGCTGTGACCAAGCCTCGAGCTATCGGTCCTGGAGCCAGCGGGCGATGTGCTGGCTGAGCTTTTCTGCGTGGAGTCTGATGGCGCTACTGCGGACGCATCGGAGCGGCGGTAGCGCGCGGCATCTGAATGGTTGTTGAAATCGGTTCTGGGAGCCTGCGGCGTATTAGGGCCGGCAAGCTTATCGGTTGACGAAGCCACCGTGCCAGCGGGTCTCAGGACGCGTGCGCGCGTCGCGCTTGCGGGGTTCTGATCTGTCTCGGTTTTGGAACTGGGTTGGTTGGCCGCGGCCACCGATTTCACCTGGCCGGATGCTGTCATCCCCAGGGAGGCACTCAGAACGAGGGCAGCAAAAACTAAGCTTTTCATCGTCGTTCTCACTCTTTTCAGGATCTTCTAGCGGGCGATTCGGCTGGGGCATTCAGCTTCAAGGCCGCTGTGAGCAGGTTGCTCCGCTATTAATAAATTACGAACGACATGGTTTTTGCAGAAATTCATTCAGAACTGGGAGTGGGTAGCGACGGAACATTTCAGAACCGGGAGCAGTAGCGACCGGCCAAGGATTTAACGAGAAGTTGTCTCTCAGGCCGGTCGCTACTGCTCCCGGTTCTGAATTGGTCTTGGCTTGGGCAGGTTGGTGGAATCGAACAACTCGGGCCAACGTTCAGCAAAACGGTCACGTACCAGCGCTTCAACTTCGTCGGCAGTATCACAGTTGAGGCAGACCTCGGCAATGCGACGCGCGCTCTCAGCATCAATGCCGGCGATCGTGCGACGGACGCGCGGAATTGCTGACGGCGTCATGCTCAAATCCGTCGCGCCGAGGCCAACCAGCAACACCACATACGCGGGCGTGGAGGCCATCTCTCCGCACACAATCACCGGAATGCCGGCGCGCCGGCCAGCTTTGAGACTCTGATCAATACTGTGAAGTACAGCCGGGTGCAGCGTGCGAAACCAGTCAGCGACTTCATCGTTGCCACGATCGACAGCGAGCGTGTATTGCACCAGGTCGTTGGTGCCGAGTTCGAAGAAGTCGACGATGCGCGCGATCTTGTCGGCCATGAAAACGGCCGACGGCACTTCGATCATCGCCCCGATGCTGACCGCGTCAAAACTAAGTCCCGCTTCGCGCAGGTTTCTCGCTTCATCAGAGATGATCGCCTGCGCGCGCTTCACGTCGCTGACATCCGCGACCATCGGCAACACAATTTTCAAAAATCCATTTGCCGCCGCACGCAGAATTGCGCGCACCTGCTCGCGCATGACGTCTTCGTTAGCCAGGACAAAACGAATGGCGCGCAGGCCCAGCGCTGGATTTTTTTCCGGCTCCTGAAACTGCTCGCGCAAGTTGTCGCCGCCCAAATCAAACAAACGAATGACGGCGCCGTGGTCGCCGGCGACTTTGGCAACAGCTTCGTAGGCGATGCGCTGTTCATCTTCAGAAACCAAACCGCCACGTCGCGCCAGCAAAAACTCGGATCGATAGAGACCAACACCCGAGGCGCCGTACCTGGCCACCGCGTCAAATTCGGAAGGCACTTCCACGTTGGCCCGCAGCGTTACAGCCACGCCGTCTTTAGTCAGCACGGGACCGGTCTCTTTTTGATCTGGCGTGCGTGGTCGCCCGGCTCTCGTGGCTTTCTCGGACTGATAACGCTCGAGGGTGGCGGCTGAAGGATGCAGGATTACTTCGCTCCGGGTGGCATCGACGATGATACTGTCCCCAGTCTTCGCGCGCCGGTAGAAATCGCGCAGGCCCACTACCGCAGGAATGCCAACTCCACGCGCGAGAATCGCCGTATGTGATGTCCAACCGCCAGTGTCAGTGGCCAGTGCGCGCGTACGTTCGAGATCCAACTCGGCGACCGCTGACGGCAGTAGATCCTGAGCCACAACTACGGCATCCGCTGCAAGCTCGTGCTTTTCCGACTGCGCACCGCTAAGGGCCAACAGCAATCGTCGCATCACGTCTTCAATATCCGACCCACGCTCGCGCAGGTAATCGTCCTTCATCTCCGAATAAAGATAAAGAAAACGATCGCCGATCACTTTCAACGCCCACTCCGCGTTCACGCGCTCGCTATCGATGAAGCGCTCAACGTCGCCGATTAGTTTTCCGTCTTCAAGCAGAAGCAAGTGCGCGTCGAAAATATAACCGCGGTCCTTGCCAAAGCGTTCTTCGGCCTGTTCCTTTATGGCGAGCGCCTGGCGACTGGCCAGGCGAACCGCCGCCCGGAAACGCCGCCGCTCCGCCGCCACTTCCGCGGGTTCTATCTTCCATTGATAGACGTGCTGCGTGCCGTCGTGCATGCGCAGCACCTGGCCAATCACGACACCATCGGAAACGCCCAGACCTTTGAATCGAAGTTCCGGAGGTGGTTCGGCTATCGCCAGGGCCCCGGATTCCCTTTCGCCAAACTGCTCGGCAAACAGTTGCTCGATCGCAGTCATCGCGGCGGCTTCGTCAGCTCCAACCGCGCTAGCCAGCAAACGAGTACCCTGGCTCGCGGCCAGCATTAACAAACTCAAAATTGACTTCGCATCGGCCGTTGCTTCGGCATCCAAGCGACGTAAATTGATCCGGCTTTGAAAGCCGCTCGCCACGCGAACAAGCTTCGCGGCCGCCCTGGCATGAAGGCCCAGTCGACCTTTGATCAGAAGAGTGCGCTCGATCATTACTTGGTGCTGCTTTTTTCCGGAGGAGCGAGCAGATCGCCCGCGAGATAGATTCCCTGGCGGCCCAGGTCACAAACACGCCGCGCAGTTTCAACCAGCGAGCCAGAGGGCGTTTGGCTCGCCAGCTTGATAACCATCGGCAGGTTCACGCCAGTCACGACTTCGATGTTGCCATCGTCAAGGAACATCGATGCGATGTTGGTGGGCGTGCCGCCGAACATGTCAGTCAGCAACAACACGCCGACGCCCTGGGAGACGCGCGTGATGGCTCGCTGCACTTCATCGCGGGCCGCGTCGACGTCGTCGTGCCAGCCGATCGAGACTGCCGTTATGAATGAGATGGGCCCAATGATCATCTCAGCCGCTGACAGCAATTCGCCCGCCAGGTGCCCGTGCGTCACGATCACGCCGGCGATGTGGCGCGTGTCTTCCTTCGGTGCTCCCTGCTGTTGATTGCTGCTCATGGGTTCGGCCTCCCTAATGTCAGAACCGCCTGCCTAAGCGGGCGGCAACGCCGCGTTAAATTCCGCCCGCTTACGCAGGCGGTTCTGACCGGCTGATCGTCATTGGTGTCGGTTTGATTTTCTCACGTCCCGGTGAACAGCATGAGCATCGAACCCGGCGCGGCGCAACCGGCGGCCAAGCGCATTCGCCACCATCACCGAGCGGTGCCGGCCACCGGTGCAACCTATTCCAACCGTCACGTACGACTTGCCTTCGCGCTTGTATTGCGGCAACAGATAGTCGAGCAGATCGTAAAAACGATTCAGAGTCTCCTCAACTTCCGGTTGCGCCTTCAAGTATTCCACCACCCGCTTATCGTGTCCGGAGAGTGGCTTGAGTTCGGGAATAAAATGTGGATTCGGCAAGTGTCTGACGTCGAATAACAATTCCATATCACCGGGATTGCCATACTTATGGCCGAAGCTGAGCACCTGAATCCGCATTGGTCCGCCTTTGCGATTGGGACTGAACCGTTCCAGGAGATGGTTGCGAAGTGTATGAACGGTGTCATCGGAAGTGTCGATGATTTGATCGGCAAGGGAACGGATGCGCGACATCGCCGCTCGTTCGGCAGCAAGCGAAAGCAATAGAGTTTGTCCGGTATCGGCCGGGTGTGGCCGGCGCGTTTCACTGAAGCGATGCTGCAAAACGTCGTCCGACGCTTCAAGAAACAGAACGTAAACGTTCAGGCCTGCCGCCCGCAGCGCGTCAAGTTGTTTCGCGAAGTCAACCAGGAAAGTTCCTTCACGAATATCGATGACGAGTGCAGCGCGCTCGATACCCTTTTCGTCCGCGTTCGCGGTTACCAAACGCGCGAAAGTCGGCAACATCATGATGGGCAGATTGTCTACACAGAAGTAACCCAGATCCTCGAAGGCATTGGTCGCGGATGACATTCCCGAACCGCTCAAGCCGGTGATGATTACGATGTCAGGGACGGAGTTACTCGGAGGCTGGTTCGTTTCGATCGTTGTTTCCATGTGCAGAGTTCTGCTTGCTCGAATAGCCTGAACAGATCATCGGCCAACTCGTGTCAGGGTTCGATCAATCCGTAGTTGC
>JANLYZ010000384.1:0-5979 GCA_031365905.1 Chloracidobacterium sp.
TGCGGCCTCGTCATATAGACCTTCGGCGCGCGCTGTGTAACCGATCAAATAATAGATTACCGGACTGTCCGGGAAGTGCGCGAGCGCCGCGCGAAAAACCTCGTCCGCTTTTGCATAGGCGCGGGTGCGAAAGTGTGCAACGCCGAGGCGAATCTGATAGATCGGCTCCCCCGGCGCTTCCGTCGCCGCCTGTTCATAGAAGGGGATGGCGCGATCAACTCGCCCATTCTTCGCCAGTTCTTCCGCTATCATAAATTGCGCTTCCGGATAGACCGAGCGGAGTTTGATTGCGCGTTGCATCAGGCCGATTGCGTTTTCACTTTCACTCTTCGCGGCAGCAACCAGGCCCAGACGATAGAAAACCTCCGGCTGGTCGGGCGCCAGCGTTGCAGCTCTTTGCAGCACGTCTCGCGCTTCATCCAAACGATCGAGATTGTATAAAGCTATGCCCAGATTGTAGAGCACTTCATAAGTATTTGGCCGCAGAGCATCCGTCCGGCCAAACAATTTCGCTGCGCGTTCGTAGTCACCCGCATCGGCGACGCTAAGACCGAGCGTGAACAGGACGCGTGGATCATCGCCAGCGCTATGCTCGACCCGGTCGAATAGTTTCGCGGCATCCGCGCCGCGATTGTTGTGCGCGTAGGCGCTCGCAAGCGTAAGAGTGAGCGCCACGTCGTTGGGCCGCGCCGGTTCCTTAGCCATACCCACCGCCCGTTCAAGCAGGGGAATCGCACGAAGATATTCCTTGCGGGCGGCGTAGAGCGCCCCGAGATTAAACGTCGCCTGGGCGTGTCCCGGCGCCAGCTCAAGGACGCGTTCGAAAGTTGTGACCGCTTCGTCGCCTCTGCCGGTGCGCACGAGCAGCACGCCGAGGTTGGTAAGCGCAACGGTTGAGTCTGCGTCGAGCCGCAAGGCTTCGCGAAATTCATCTTCCGCTTCTTTCGCCTGCCCGCGCTGTTCAAGAATCGCGCCCAGCACCGAACGAGCCGCCGTACTACGCGGTTGTGCGGCCACTGCCTGCCGGGCAACAACTTCAGCCTCTGGAAGCCGTCCCGCTTCGAGCAGATTAGCGGCGTCGCGCACCAGCGACGAATTGCCTGGCTGCGCGGATTTTTGAAAATGGCGGGAGACCACAGCCTGTGCCGCTGTTGATCCGAAAGCTAGCAATGGAAGCAACCCTGCGAACAAGACCCTGCGCCACGATCGGCACGTCCGCACTTCCCCCCTCCCATTATGATCACCGACGACTGACATTCTCATTCCTGGTCCGGTCTTGCCGTGTTGCTCTGCGTCCCATCTCCGCGACGCGTTTCATGAATTCTTTTGACAATCCCTGTTTCTTCCGTAGCTTTGTCGGTTAAGCCCAAGCGCCGGTAAGCCAGCGCGAGTTGATAATGCGGTTCGGGATTGGTGGGGGCCAACTGAGCGGCGCGTTTCAGGTGCTCAACCGACTCACCGGGAAGTTTCTGAGTTAGCAATGCTCGTCCCAAGGTCACCTGAGCTTCATATTGATCAGGATCAATACTTAAGGCCGTTCGCAACTCTTCGATTCCCTTCACCGCATCTGGCCCTCCGCGCTTAATCAAAAGCACTCCCAAACCGAGGTGGCCTTCCGCCGCACGCGGTTGCCGCCGGATCAATTCACCGTAGGCTTCGAGAGCCGCACCTGTATCGCCCGCGGCCTCCAGCGCAGTGGCCAGAAAAAACAACGCGCGAGTGTCAGCGGGCTTGAGTTTCAGCGCCGCGCGGAAGGCTTTAACCGCTCCCGTGGAATCGCCCACCCCGTATAAAGCTCGGCCTAAAGTAAACTGCGCGTCGAAATGTTCTGGTGCGAGCGCGACAGCACGCTCGACGCTTTTTAGAGCCTGGGTCTCCTGTCCGCGCGCTCCCTGGATTACCGCCAGCAGCACGAGAGCATCGGCGCCACGCAGTCTCTGATTCTGCGACCTCAGGATTGCAGTGGTTTTGTTTGCCACCCCGGCGAGATTGATTTCGACTGCAGTGCGAACAAGCGGCTCAGCTTCTGCGGAGCGGCCAAGATTAAACGCGGCCAGCCCTGCACCATAAAGCGCGACCGGTTCACGAGGCCATTTTTCAAGGAGCACTGAAAAGAATTCGTTGGCTTCCCGGTAACGCTCTTCGACCAGAAGTCTTTCTCCTAACGCGATCGCCTCAGGCAAGGTAGCTGCGCTGGCCGATGCCGCGCGTATGCGCGTGACCATCTCCGCCACTTGCGCTGCCGTCGCGGAGTTATTCTGCGCGCAAGCCGGAGTTACCAGACCCGCAACCAAAAACGTGACGGCCAGGCCGAGCACTACAACCAATTTGGCCGGGGTTAAGCTTCGTGCACTCGCGCTCATCATAAATTTCCGACAAGCATGTTTGGCGGCTTACAGTTTACGCGCACTCAAATCTATTAAGGGGCGGGGAGTGAAACCGTGAAACAAACTAGCTGCTTTCAAAACCAGTTTCAAAACGCGCGCCGCTCAACCATCAGACACAGCGAAAACAAACAATCAAAGTGGCGAGCGTCCACCGAAGGGAGACGCCCGCCACAGTTTAACGCGTGGAGACCGAAACGATCTCTTTTAGAAGATGAGTCTGAACCCAAATTCGAGCTGGCGGCGCCGTTGCTCGGCAGTGTCTCTCCCGAAACTACCACTGTTAAAGTCGTTCACCGGGCGAAACCCGTTCAAGTGATTGAACAGGTTGTAAGCCTGCACGCGCAGTTGAGCGGTGACGGTCTCGGCCAGACGAATATTCTTGAATAGCGACGCGTTCACATACTCCTGACGCGCGCCACGGAAAACGTTTCGTCCCAAGTTGCCAAACTTTGGCCCATTGGGATCGGTAGAAAAGACAGGTGTTATTGCCGGGCACAACGTCACGCCTTGGAAGGTCTTGGAGTTGACTCTCGTAGTCTCACCCGGAACGAGCGGACAGAGGGTAATGCCGTTGGAAACAACGTCCACGCGTTGTCCGTTGCGCAGGATCGAGAAGGGCGGCCCACTTTGAATGTTGATATTAGTATTCAACTGCCAACCGCCGATGAAGAGGTCAGCGGCGCGCGAGGCGTTACCCGCATACTGCCGGCCTTTGCCGAATGGCAAATCCCAAACTGCGGCAAAGCTAAAGCGGTGACGCACATCGAAATCTGAACTCGACTTATCGAGCTCGGGTCGCAGCGGATTTGCGAAGCCGCAGGTGCTTGGGCCAGTGCCGCCAGTGCAGAAGTTCCCCGGCGAGTTATCGATGGCGTGCGACCAGACGTAGGTAGAAATGATCGACATACCTTTGGTGAAACGCCGCTCAAGTTTTGATTGGAGACTGTCATACCACGACTTGCCTGTGTATTCGACGGTTTGCACGGTGCCATGTGTCGTCACCTGACGCGAACCGGGGAAGCCGCCGCTGGAGTTGCCAATATTCTTAACGACCAGCAGATTGCGCCCACGGCTGCCAACATAGCCTACTTCCGCGAGCCAGCTCGGACGGAATTCCCATTGAGCCGTCAAGTTGTATTGATGGAACATCTCATTATGGATGTTCGGAACGACGTAAACCAGACTCGCCCCAGCGGGCGCCGCAAAGGTTGCGCCGGGTGCAATGTTGTTAGTAACGATCGGGAATGGAATTCCGTTGTCGAGACTGAAGTTGGCCGGCAGTTGCGGACAACTCGCTGTTCCATACTGCCCAATGCTGCAACCATAACCGGCGCTGCTGGGCGGGTTGGCCTGGAGGATACCGGGAATGCCCGGCGTGTCCACGGAATACTTGATTGCGTAGCCGCCGCGAATAACAACTGACTTGTCATCCTTCAACCCGGCCCAAGCAAAGCCAGCGGACGGACCAAAGTTATTGTGATCGCTGTTGACGAGATCGCGTCCGCGCGCTGCGCTCTTGCCGGCACGAGTAAGCGTATCGTTGGCCGGATTGTAATTTGACATGCTGTCAAAGCGCTCAGTCGGCTGCGTGAAGAGATCCCAGCGCAGGCCGAGGTTAAGCGTCAGGTTCTGGTTGACCTTCCAGTCGTCCTGTCCGAAGAAGGACAATTCTTTGTTGGAAAGAAACGGCGGGGTGCCTGGAGTGCCGCGGCTGACGAAGGCCGGAGCGTAACCAAGCAGGAAGTTTGCAGCGCCCGAACCGGAATCCCGCGGCCCGATATTGATCCCGCTGTAGTTGCCGGAGATAAAGCCGCCGGCGCCAGTGCCGTACTGATATTGTCCCTTGATCGCTCCCGCGCGGCCCGCGTCAAAGTTACTGTTCTGACGAATCCGCAAGTCACCGCCAAACTTGAAGGTGCTGGACCCGCGCGACCACGTCAGCGTGTCTGCGAAGCTGAAGTTGTTTGACTTGAAATAGAAAGGGCCGCCGTCCCCGATAAACTCAAGCTGATTTTGACGCCCACTCTGAAATGGTTCCTCAATGCCGAGCAAAATTGAGCCGGTACATTCGCCGCAAACATTGGTGTTGGGAATACCGAGGTCGGCCGAGATGGTTGGGCTGAAGCCGAGTGCGCCACCAACGCCAGTGTTGAAGATGCCAATCTGAACGCGCGTCGCGCCCGCGCGAAATTCATTAATCACAGTTGGTGAAAAGGAATGCGTTTCGGCAAGGCGAACTCCACGGGAGTTGCCGAATTCATCCCCGGCGCCGAAACCGGAAGGCAGATCCTTACCGGTAGGCGACGTGCCTATAGGAAAGTTATTGTCGCGAGCTCGAGAGCTATTGTCTTTGCTGTAGGCGAAGGAGACGGAATCGGAAGAACTGATCGCGTGATCGAAGCGCAAGCCATAGGCTTTGCGCTCATACTTTTCCTTGCGATTGGTAGCGTAGTTATCAAAGATTCTGCCGGTCACATTAGGCAGCGGATACGCCTGCAAAACATTCAGGCCAGCGGGCGACAGAGTCTGACCGCAGTTGCGGATATCGTTAGCGGGGGCGGCAAATCCGGTGCGACAAAAGACGGTGCCGGTTGGGGCTATCACCGGACCGTTAATCGTATTGTAAGTTCTGAGATTGCCGGGCTGCAGCAGTTCGCTGAAATCGCCTACCCGCATTTTGGCAGTCGGCACACTAACGAAGCCGAAGTCGCCGGTCGTCGAAGGCGTAGCGTTCTTCTGTTGCTCGTAGTAAGCAAACCAGAAGGAGCGATTGCGCCCATCCCAAATCGATTTACCGCCCTCGCCAAAGCGCGGAAGAAAGATTGGGCCACCGACAGTGCCGCCAAATTGGTGCGTGTTCCGATTGGGAATGTAAGCCTTGTTTCTTTCGGTCCGGCTCAGCGCGCTGGCAATGCGCCCCTGGTAATATTCATATAGTGTGCCGTGCACGTGATTGCCGCCGGATTTGGTAGTGGTGTTGATGATGCCGCCGCCCGCGCGACCGCTTTCAGCCGGCGCCACACTGGTCTCAATCTTGAATTCCGCAATAGTGTCTGGGGGCGGATAGATGCCGATCTGACCAAACTGTCCTTCGTTGTTATCGACACCGTCGAGCGTGAAGTTGTTATTCGTTGGGCGGGCTCCATTGACCACCAAAACAGAACCACCCGACTCGCGGAAACGAGTGGACTCAGTAGACGTCCCTTGCGGGTTGCCGCCGCCGCCTTCAAAGTTGCCGCCACCGCCGATCACGCCAACGCTCGGGCGCGTAACGCCTGGCGACAACGTGGCGAGTAAGGTGAAGTTGCGTTGGGCTATGGGCAAGTCGGTAACCTGCTTGCCGGTAATTACGTCGCCACGAACGCTGGTCTCACTTTCTACCAGCGGAGCAGACTCCGCCGTCACCGTTACATTTCCCGCGCCCCCTGCAACCGTAAACTTCACATCGAGCGGCAGACGCGCATTCGTTTCGACACTCACGTCCTTGAACTCCACGGTTTGGAAACCAGGAGCCTCAACCGTAACGTTATATTTTCCTGGCTCGAGATTGGAAACGACATAAGTGCCATCATCGCCCGTGGTCGCCTCTCGC
>JANLYZ010000436.1:0-6121 GCA_031365905.1 Chloracidobacterium sp.
AGCGCTTCGAGTGCGCGCAAAACTTGTGGGTCGCTGTCGAGCAAGACGCGCGCGCCGGCGTCATTAGAATACGCGGCGGTGACGATTTCCTCGCGCAGCCGCAGCTTCACGAAATCCAGTTCTTGATCAAGCTGAGCCGGGATCAACTGCGACGCGGTGTCGGTGCGCACGAAGTTGCGGAAGGCTTCGAGCACGCGATCGTTGATCGGGAAATCCGTCGCCTTGGCGTTCCTGCCATACTGAACTCGCTCAACTTTGTACGACTCCAATCCGGTAACGAGCCCGGCGGCGAGTTGCCGCGTAAACTGAAACGACGCTTCAACGATACGATTCTTGAGCGGCGAGAAAACGACTGGTTTGCTTTCGATATCCGGCGTGATTCCGCCACCACCGTAAAAGACGCGGCCAGCCGCGGTCTTCACTGCGGGACCATTTTGCGGATGCGGAGTCGGTGAGGCCTGCGCTAAAGTCGCCTCAGTATTGTGTGCGCCCGGAGAGGGTGAGCGTTGCGGCTTCGCATCGTCCTCATCGTGTCGCGTGTAGTAATCGTAGAGTGAACCGCTGGAATAGTCGCGCTGCAAAGAACGACCGTAGGGCGTGTAGTAACGCGCGGTCGTTAGTGTCAGGCCGGTATTAAACGGCAGCAGGAATACGTGTTGCACCAGTCCTTTGCCAAAACTAGTTTCCCCTACGATCAATCCGCGACCATGATCCTGTATTGCACCGGCAACAATTTCTGACGCCGAGGCAGTGCCGCGATTAATAAGAATTACCAGCGGTACGTCCTCAGGATCGGAGCCAGTCGATTTGTAAACTATTGGATCGCTGTATTCGGTGCGGCCCTTGACTGAGACGACTACCTGACCGCGCGGCAAAAACTCACTGGCTACGTCTATCGCCTGATTCAGCAGGCCGCCGGGATTGCCGCGTATGTCGAGGATCAACTGACGCATTCCCTCGTCTTTCAGTTTATCCAAAGCCTCCCGCAGTTCTCCATCGCTCGTCGTCTGAAACCCACCGGTCAGTCCGATATAGCCGGTCCCGGGGCGCAGCATATAAGCGTTGCGAATTGACGGCAGCGGCACAGAATCGCGAATGATGGTGAAGTTGAGCGGCGCTTCTGAACCCGCGCGTTCAACTTTGATCGTGACCGGCTCGCCCTTGCCGCCGCGCACTTTTTTCGAGACTTGTTCGCTGGACCACTCGCGCGCGTCCTGACCGTCAACTTCCAGTATGCGATCGCCGTAACGCAGCCCGAGCCGTCCGGCGGGTGTGCCTTCAACCGCCGACTGAATGTACACGCCGTCGCGATGCTGCACGATCGTTACGCCGATACCATAAAAGCGTGAATCCTGATCTTCTCTAAGTTTCTTGAATTCGTTGTAAGGGAAATACATCGAGTGAGGATCCAGCGTGGACAGCATTCCCTGAATCGCGGCTTGCGTCGCCTTCTCGTAGTCAATTTCGCCAGCATACTCAACTGAGATCGCAGCAATGGCTTCGTTGTAATCCTTCTCAATGTCGTCTGGCTCGGTCGCCGCAACCGTTCCACTCGCCGGCGTGCTATGACGAAATCGGCGCGAACGGCCAATCGTGCCGCCAACCAGGGCGGCAATTAGAATGAGCGCACTCGCAATGAGAATGAATCGTCTGGTCATAATTGCTTCAACGGCGGCCCGGCGCGGTCCCCCCGGAGGAATATTAACATATGCGCCATTTTTCCTCAGAAAGGCGCAGCGTCCGGGCTGTGATATATTCGCCGCAGTAGGATGACGCTTTCCCTTTCAATCGTTGTTCCCGCCTATAACGAAGGCGCGCGCCTCGGCAAATCGCTGCGCGCGATCGTGGCGTATTTGAATGAATACGCACCGCAGTCCGAATTGATTGTGGTGGACGATGGATCGACTGACGACACCGCCGCCACCGCTCGTGCTGAGTTGGCTGATTCGAAAGACGTGAACACTTCAGTCATCAGTTATCGGTCGAATCTGGGCAAGGGGCGTGCGGTGCGACTGGGCTTGCTCGCATCACGCAGTGAGATTGCTTTGTTCACAGATGCCGACCTCTCGACTCCGATCACGGAAACTCCTAAACTCGTTGACTCAATCCTGCGGGGCGAATGCGATCTTGCGTTTGGTTCGCGCGCGCTTGATCGAACCCTGATTGGTGTTCACCAACCGTGGCGGCGTGAACAAGGGGGACGCATCTTCAATCTCGCGGTGCGGCTGGCGACCGGTCTTCCCTTCTGGGACACGCAATGTGGCTTCAAGGCGTTTCGCATGCGCGTCTGCCGGCCGCTCATCGAAGGAGCGACAATCGATCGTTTCGGCTTTGATGTCGAACTACTTTATGTAGCACACCGCGCGGGGCTGCGACTGAAGGAGATTCCGGTGCGCTGGGATCACGCCGATGGAAGCAAGGTCAACGTCGCCAGCGATAGTTTCAAAATGCTTAGCGAGGTTGGCCGCATTCGCCAACAAGCGCGCCGCGGCGTTTATGATCGCGCGATCAAATCCGTGCACGATACGCAGACGTAGCGCAACGAGCGCAAACTGTTAGTTTGCGGCTGGTAAATCTAAGAACCAGGTTCCGAGTTCGCGCTTCTGACGCAAACTAACAGTTTGCGTTACAATTCAAAACAAATGACTGCACGGCTTAACGTCAACATTGATCACGTCGCAACGGTGCGGCAGGCGCGGCGCGTCCCGGAGCCCAGCGTCGTCGCGGCGGCAATGCTCTGTGAACAAGCCGGAGCGGACGGCATCACGGTTCACTTGCGCGGCGATCGGCGTCATATTCAGGATGCTGACCTGCATGCTCTGCGCGCGAGCGTCACGACTTATTTGAACCTGGAGATGGCGGCGACGGAAGACATGCTGAAGATTGCGTTGGAGCTGCGGCCTGACGCGGTGTCACTGGTGCCCGAGAGTGCGAGCGAAATAACTACGGAAGGCGGTCTCGATGTAATAGGCAACATCGCTATGGTGCGCGCCACCGTGAGCCGTCTGCGCCAAGCGGGAATACTTGCCAGCCTGTTCATCGATCCGGATCTGAAACAGATCGAGGCGGCGCATGAAGTAAGCGCGCAGCAGATCGAGTTGTGCACTGCGCCTTATGCCGACGCGACGCTCGGCAGCAGTGGCTTTCATGGCGAGGGCGCGCTGCGGGTGGGACAGGAGTTAAGACGGCTGCGCGAAGGAGCTGCGCTCGGTACCCAGTATGGATTGTTGATCGCTGCCGGTCATGGACTGACGTATCGAAACGTCGGCGCCGTCGCAGCGATCGCAGAAATTGCAGAGTTTAATATCGGACACAACATAATCGCGCGTTCAATTTTCATCGGGTTGGAACGCGCCGTTACGGAAATGCGCGAGGCGATTCAAGCAGGAAGCAATGCAGGAAGATAATGTCTACGACTGACGAAGCCTGTCCTGACTGCGGCGGAGAGCTGCACCTTGAAGATCAGACTTCTTTTTCCGGCAACAAGATCCGCGATTACAAATGCGTGCAGTGTGGGAAATCTGTAATTGAAGACTGTGGCGTCGCACTGTGGCAAGCGATCCACGACGCCAATGAGCCAAAAGAAGAGGAAGAGGAAAAAGAGTAGGCGCGTGACATCTATCTGAAGAGCGTTGGGCCGTGGACTTTTCCGGCTGCTAACTTTTGGGGCCACTGCCAGCGAGTTGCAGCCGCACCATCGAGCGCTCCAGCTTCGCGCGAGCTTGTTCCAGGTCCTCTTCAGTTCCGCTCGACGCTGTTAACTGTTTCTCCACCTGCTCACGAGCCAAGCGCGCGCGCGCTGCGTCAATCTCTTGCGGACGTTCAGCAATCTCAGCTAACACGGAAACAACGTCGTCTTTAACTTCGATGAAGCCTCCGGAGACGTGCAGTAGCAGCGTCTGGCCGCCGCTGGTGTAGGAAAGAACGCCGGTTTGCAATTGCGAGATCAGCGGCGTGTGGCCTGGCAGAATGCCAAGCTCACCGCCGAGGCCAGGCGCAGTCACTGCGTCAGCCGCTTCGGAGAGCACGCGGCGCTCGGGGGTTACGACTTCAAGTTGGAGTGTGGCCATATGAATTAGTAGGACAGGCATTCCTGGCTGTCCCAAATTTTAGAAAGCTTGCCCGTCTGCAATCGGGGGACAGGCAGGAATGCCTGTCCTACTACTGCGCGATCGTCGTTCCCTTTTGCACGGCCTCTTCGATTGTACCAACCATGTAGAAAGCCTGCTCCGGCAGATCGTCGTGCTTGCCGGCGATGATCTCCTGGAAGCCCTTGATCGTATCTTCCAGCTTCACGTATTTCCCTTCGAGACCGGTAAACTGCGCCGCCACGAAGAACGGTTGCGAGAAGAAGCGCTGCACCTTGCGCGCGCGCGAAACGATCAGCTTGTCTTCGTCAGATAACTCGTCGAGACCGAGGATCGCGATGATGTCCTGCAAATCTTTGTAACGCTGCAACACGCGCTTCACGTCCTGCGCTGTGTTGTAGTGCTCTTCACCGATGATGCGTGGATCGAGAATGCGCGAAGACGACGTTAGGGGATCGACCGCCGGATAGATTCCCAGTTCGACGATCTGTCGCGAAAGCGCGGTCACCGCATCGAGGTGCGCAAACGTAGTTGCCGGGGCCGGATCGGTGTAGTCGTCAGCCGGTACGTACACCGCTTGGATCGACGTAATCGATCCCGTCTTCGTAGACGTGATGCGTTCCTGCATCTCGCCCATCTCCGACGCGAGGTTTGGCTGATAACCTACGGCCGAAGGCATGCGGCCCAGCAGCGCCGATACTTCCGAGCCTGCTTGCGTGAACCGGAAAATGTTGTCAATGAAGAGCAGCACGTCGAGACCCTTGTCGCGGAAATATTCAGCGACTGTCAGACCCGAAAGCGCCACGCGCAAACGCGCTCCTGGCGGTTCCGTCATCTGTCCATAAATGAGCGCCACTTTCGATTGGCCGAGCGTGTCCATGTCGACCTTCGTCATGTCAAACTCGCCGGTGTCTTTGAAGTGCTTGTTGAACTCCTCGCCAAACTGTATGACCTGCGACTCAACCATCTCGCGCAGCAGATCGTTGCCTTCGCGCGTTCGTTCGCCGACGCCGGCGAAAACCGAGAAACCTGAACGAGCTTTCGCGATGTTATTGATCAGTTCCATCACGATAACTGTCTTGCCCACGCCGGCGCCGCCAAACAGTCCAATCTTGCCGCCGCGCACGAACGGCTGAATCAAGTCGATAACCTTGATGCCGGTTTCAAACATCTGTAGCTCGGTCGACTGTTCTTCAAACGTCGGCGCATGACGGTGAATCGGATAGCGCTCGGTGTGTTTGACGTCGCCGAGGTTATCTACAGGCTGCCCAATAACATTGAGCACGCGCCCTAAGGTTCCCTCGCCGACCGGCATCGTGATCGGGCCGCCAGTGTCGATCGCCTTCATGCCGCGAACCATGCCGTCAGTTGGCAACATCGAAACGGTTCGAACTCGGCCTTCACCGAGGTGCTGTTGAACTTCCGCGATCAGATCGATTGGGGTGGGAACGTCAAAACCCTCGGAGACAATTCTGAGTGCCTGGTAAATAGGCGGTAACTGCTTCGCCGGAAACTCGACGTCTACAACCGGGCCGATGATCTGAACGACGCGGCCCGTTGCGCCAATGGTTGGGGTATCTGAACTGGACATCGCCATACTTTCTTTCTGCTCCTCTTTGCTGCCAATTGAAGGCGAAAAAACCGGAAGGGTTAAAAGCCAGTCAAGATAACATAACGGAGAAAGTTGCGCCAAACGGCCACTCCGCCACTTTGTCCGGGAGTGGCGCCGCAAAATAAATCACGGCGAGGCGCACCAAAAGGGAACCAAAGTTTGACTCTCGTAGTGATTCTTCGATATGGTTCCATCAGCCTTCCCTTAGGAGTTAGCATGTCTGCGAATGAAGCTCTGCAGCACGTATTCCATTTCGACGAAGATCAGGATAATTTTGAGAACCACGCAATAGATAGCGGGACAATATCCTGGTACGCCTCAGACCTTGCAGAAATGTTGGGGTATCAGTCATATGCGACGTTTGGTAAGGCCATCAATCGGGCTATTTCAGCGTGTACTTCACTTAACATCCCGGTTCTTG
>JANLYZ010000454.1:0-6760 GCA_031365905.1 Chloracidobacterium sp.
ACCGGCATTCCCGCGTTTTTCTGGTCCGTCGCCTGGATCGGAATTGCAATAGGCATTCTGGCAGTAACAATGCGGCTCTACGTCTCTAGCAGAAACAAGCAGTTCCAACTCGATCTCGATCGCCCGTTTGATCAAATCCCCGCGGTGTTTCCCACCCGAATCCACGAAGGCCAGAACGTTCGCTAGCTCAGGAGCGATGAGCAAACTACCCGAACCTTAGCGCAAGTACCGACCGAGCGAAGCTGAGACTTTAGATATGAAACTTAATGTCGCTCAAAGCGTCGCTTTGTTTTTCGGTAAGTTTCCCAATTGCCTCATTCAAACATTCAGGACAAAGACAATCCTTATCTTCACCAGCAACCACGCCGACGTGCGGTAGTTCAGCGCACCAACACGAAAGTTCTTCGGTTCCATTGGCAGCTTCACGCGTCGCGCCGCAGTGAAAATCTTTGCCGCACTTTGAACAATTTTTTTGCATAGTTCAATCCTGGCCGTGAAATCTTTGTGTTCCTCCGTGAAGACAAACCAGCAACTTATTGTTTTCTAACCAAGTTTTTGCCTGGGCACGTCGGAACTAGGTTGAAGGAAGCAAGCTACCAGCCTGCGAAGCTGGCGGACAGAGTGATAGCCCCAAGCGCTGGCGCAGCCGAGCTTGGGGTTACAAAAGCAAGCCAAAACTAGAGCCTGCGAAGCTGGCGACAGATGATTTAGTCAAGGAGCTATGCAGAGTTCATTTTGTCAATCCAAATCAATTTTTCCCCGGTAATCTGTCGCCCACTTCCGTGGGCTCGATTCATTCCTGATACGGTTCCCCCAGGCTCGGCTGCGCCAGCGCCTGGGGCTATTACTCTGTCCGCCAGCTTCGCAGGCTGGTTGAATGTTTTCTTTCAGCAGTTCGTTCTGGTTGCGGCAATGGCCGCGCTGTGCCTCTTCTCTGAGTTAGCTCACAGAAAACTCGTTCTGGTTAGTGGAACAGGGCTTACTTAGCGGGATTCATTTTGAGCCACTCGGCGCGCAAAAGAAAGCTGCCGTCGGTCACGATGCGGTCGCCTACATTCAAGCCCTCGAGCACTTGATAACGGCCGCCCGTCCCCGGACCGAGACGCACATTGCGCATGATGAAAACATTTGGATCGCTAGTGCTGATGAAAACCACCTGTTGCCCATTCAAGTTTTGCACTGCTGACGCGGGAATCGAGGGCATCGTCTTCTCCGCGGCGCCGGTCGCACCAAAGGCGACATTCACGTACATGCCAATCTTCAGTGCCTGTCCCGGGTTCGCAAGGTCGATACGCACCTGAGCAGTTCGTGTCGCCGCGTCAAGAGTTGGATCGACAAAAGAGACCCGGCCACGAAAAACTTTTCCCGGATAAGCCTCGCTCGTAATGCTTGCGCCGCTGCCGACACGCACGCTTCCCAGGTCTTTCTCGTAAACCTGACCAATCACCCACACGCTCGACAAGTCAGCGATGCGGAGTATTTCTTTGTCCGCCTGAATCACTTCGCCAGGATTTGTCGAGCGCGAGATCACGCTACCTGAAAGCGGCGCGGGCAAGCTCACTTCGGAACTGACCTGCGACGAAGACTTCAATTGATTAACCCGCTGCTGACTGAAACCCAGCAACAATAGACGTTGACGTTGCGATGCGAGCTCAGCCTCCGCCGTCCGCAACTTGGTGGTTGCCTGTTCCATTTCTTCACGACTTGCCGCGCCGATCTCGACGAGCTTCATGGTTCGCGTGTGGTGCTTGTGATGTTCCTCAAGGTCCGCGAGGGCCGAGAGATATTTGGACTGTGCCATGGCCAGTTCATCACTGAACACTACCGCCATCGCCTGGCCCTGCCGCACATTCTGACCGAGCTCCGCATTTACGCGGCGCACGATGCCGCCCACGACGGAGACAACGGGTGTGCTGCGATAAGTGTTTGCCTGTACCGTTCCGGTCGCCAGGGCGCCCGCGCCGGGTGCGTTCGCGGTTAACTCTTCACCCACAGTTTCAATCTTGAGGCCGGCATTTTGCAGTGTTTGCGGAGAGAGTGTGACCGTCGATCCTGTCGCTTCCGATTGAGTAGGAGTGGTCGATTGTTCACCGGCGAAGGTGCGCGGCGCCGGCACCGGTCGACCTGCTCCGGTTTTGTTCCTATTCCACAGCAGTAGTCCGGCAATCGCTGCTATCGCGACGAGGGCGACGATGGCAGTTACGATCACGTTGCGCGCGCGATTCTGTCGGGGCCGTGCAGGCTCGGCAGTCTGCGATTCTGTTGCCGCGATTTCGTTGCCACGCCCCGGTTGCTCGTCGAGGTTAGGTTCAGTTTTATCGTTCATTTGACCTCAACTTTTCTCGCCGCGGCATCGACGTGCGCATTGGCGAGCGCTATCAATTTCGGTTCCGCAGCGGCGCGCAACAAGTCGACACGCGCTAGATAAGTTTCCAATAACGTATCGATGTAGCCGTTCTCAAGTTCAATGAAACGGCGTTGCTCGGCGATGTAATCGAGTAGTGTCTTGGATCCCAGTTCATAGGTTTGCCAAATTACATTCAGGTTGCTGCTCGCTTGTTCTCTAACGCCCACGCGATAGATTTCCATTGCGCGCGCCGCTCGCTCATAGCGCCTGAAAGCTGTCGCAACTTCGCTCCGCACCGCTAATTCCGCGAACTCGCGCCGCCGTTTCGCCGCTTCTGTTCCGGCGACCGCTGCGGCGATCGCACCCTGATTCTTGTTGCGCACCGGCAACTCGAGTCGTACACCGGCGGAAACAGAATTAAAAACTCCCTGAATTGGCACAAGCTGTCCGGCCATGTTGAAGCCCTGCTGCGGAAAGCTCGAATCCATGCGTTCAAACTTCCCCGTCAGGCTGGCATCGAGCCGGCCCAGCGCGCGCGCCTGATTGATCTGCGCTGCTGCCAGCTCTTCGTTTGCGCGCGCGGCTTGAACGTCGGGCCTGGTGCGCAAAGCTTCTTCGGTGGCGATTGCGAGCAGGGGCAGCGGCTCAATCAAGTGGTCAAAGTCGCCTTGCAGACGCAGCGGCTCTTCCGGCTTCATCCCCATGACATTTCGCAGATCGAGAAGAGCAATCTCTACTTTCCCTTCACTCATTTCACGCGTCGAACGAATGCGGTTTACTTCCACGAGCACCATGTTCTCTTCCAGCGGCGGCGTGCGACCTTCCTTCACCTTTGCAGCCACTAACCTAAAGCCACGATCCGTGCTCGCCAATAAATCTTCAGTGAATCCGAGCTTCAACATCTCCGCCAGAGCGATGCCAAACTTAGCCCGCACCTCCGCCGCCAGCAATCGCTCGCGGTCAGTAAGTAGTTGCTCTTTTACTTCTAATTCTTTCTGCGCTACGAGAATGCGTGCCTGACGGCGGCCACCCAACTCGAGCGGCAACATTCCGGAGATCATTGAGGTGTTGTCGGCGCCGCCAAGCTGTTGTTTGCGCTCGAATTCAAGACTGGGATTTGAGCGTAGCGCGGCTTGCCTCACCATTGCCTGCGCCGCTTCGATCTCACTACGAGCGGCAAGCAGTTCTCCGTTGTGGGCCAGCGCATAGGCGACGGCTTGATCGGCAGCCAGGCCGTTTGCCGGATCAAGATAACGAACGAGAGATGAATTCTGAGTTGCACTCGTGGTCGCACTCGTTGAGGTGATGATGACCTGAGACTCTGCCGTGGTGTTTATCTGTGCAAAGAATGCCGTCAACAGAATCGCGACCACGAGCCCGCGAAGCGGGCGGAAGAATGTAGCCCCGGGCGTAAGCCCGGGGTGGACTGAGTAACAAAACCCCTGAGCCCCAAAGGGGCGACAGATATGCGCATCACATGACGCCGACCCATTAAAACCTTCTGTCGCCCTCTTCGAGGGCTTCGATGCAAGCAACATCTCGATCCCCGGGCTTACGCCCGGGGCTATTATTCTGCCGCCTGCTTCGCAGGCTGCTTGAGACTGCGCCTCCGCGCATTTTCGTGAAAGACTTCGATTGATCATGCTTCCAACCCTTCAGCCTTGACAGTTGCCGCCGCCGTTGCTCTTTTTAGTTTCCACGCGCGGATCGAATAGAAGATTACCGGCGTAACAATCAAAACGTGCAAGAGACTCGAAACCATTCCACCGAGCACGGGTGTCGCCAACGGCTTCATCACCTCCGCGCCGGCGCTCGTGCTCCACATGATTGGCAACAGACCAGCAACGACCGTCGACACTGTCATCACTTTCGGTCGCAGCCGTAGTAGCGCGCCCTCCTTGACTGCCTGCAGCAAAGTAGCCGGCGTGAGCGTTCCGACTTGTTCAATTTTTCTGGCGACCGCCTCTTCCAGATAGATCACCATCACCACGCCGGTTTGCACCGCGGTGCCGAAGAGCGCAATGAAGCCAACCCAAACAGCGACCGAGAAGTTGTAATTGAGCAGCCAGAGCAAATAGATGCCGCCGGTTAGTGCGAAAGGCACGGCCAATAAAACGTGCGCAGCTTCCAATGCCGAGTTATAGACGATGTAGAGCAAGCCGAAGATGACGACGAGGACGATGGGAACAACCAGCAGCAGTCGCTGCCGCGCGCGTTGCTGGTTCTCGTATTGGCCGCTCCAGGAAACGTAGTAGCCAGTCGGAAGCTGCACCTGCCGCTCAATCGCCGTTTTCGCTTCATCGACGAAACTGCCCACGTCGCGGCCGCGCACATTCAGGAGTACGGTTCCCCTTAGCAAACCGTTTTCGCTCGAGATCATCGTCGGCCCTTCAACCGTTCGGATGTCAGCTAACTGGGCCAGGGGTATCGGCGCGCTTGCCGGAGAGGTGACAGGAATCTCGCCGATGTTTGCCGCACTGCTGCGAAACTGTGGCCCATAGCGCACCCGCACGGGAAAACGTTTGCGCCCTTCAATCGTGATGGTCAGATTTGTTTCGCCAATTCCCTTCTCAATCGCGTCTTGAATTGTGCCGACGTCAATGCCGTAGCGCGCCGCCGCTGTGCGATTGATCTTGATGTCGATATATGGCGCGCCGCTGATTTGCTCGGGGTAAACATCAACCGCACCCGGCACGGTCTTCAGGACATCCGCTACCCTTCGCGAGGCATCTTCCAGTGACTTGAGATCGTTGCCGAAGATCTTCACCCCAACCTGCGAACGAATGCCGGTAGTAAGCATGTCAATGCGGTTTATGATCGGCTGCGTCCAGATATTCGTGACGCCAGGCAGGCGCAGCTTTTCGTCCATCTCGGCAATCAACCGCTCGCGCGTCATCCCGGCGGGCCACTGTTCTGGCGATTTCAGGTGGACGATCGTCTCGTTCATGTTTGGCGGCGCCGGATCGGTGGAAGTCTCGGCGCGGCCTGACTTGCCGACCGCCCATTCGACTTCCGGAAAGCTCTTCAGTATTTCGTCTTCGCGAGACGTAAGCCGGAGTGCCTCGTCAATTGAGATCGACGGATCTGTTACCGGCATAAACATGAGGTCGCCTTCGTTCAGCGGCGGCATAAACTCTTTGCCGATGCCGAGCGACAACAGCACGGCCCCGGAGAAAAGAATCAGCGCCGTCAAAACAGTTATTAACCGGTGGCGCAGTGCGAGGCTGAGGATGGGACGATAAATCGCCTGCAGAAAACGCATCACCGGGTTCGCGCTTTCAGAATGAAACTTGCCGCCGAGCAGGATCGTGCAGAGCACAGGCACCAGCGTGACGGCAATGATCGTGGCCCCGAGCATCGCAAAAGTCTTGGTGAAGGCTAACGGATGAAAAAGTTTGCCTTCCTGTCCCGTCAGCGCGAAGACGGGAATGAAGGCCAGCACAATGATCAGCATTGAAAAGAAAACAGGCCGGGCCACGAGCTTCGTGGAATCGAGGACTGTTTGCCAAACGAGTGGCCGGTCTTTCGGATCGACCTTGCGCTTTTCCAAAAAGCGAAAAGCATTTTCGGTCACAACGATCCCGGCGTCGACGAGCACGCCAATGGCGATGGCAATACCCGACAGAGACATCAGGTTGGAACTGATGCCCGCGTATTTCATGAAGAGAAACGCGGTGAGCACCGCCAGCGGCAGCGGGATAGTGACGATCAGAATTGAGCGGAAGTGGAGCAGGAAAAGAATGTGCGCCAGTGTTACCAGCAAAAGCTCTTCGATCAACGCGCGCTTCAGCGTATGCGTCGCGCGATCGATCAATTGCGTTCGATCGTAGAAAGGAACAACCGTGACGCCCTTCGGTAACCCCGACTGCAACGCCGCGATCTTCTGCTTAACGCCGTCAATCACCTCCAGCGTGTTCACGCCATACCGCGCAATCACCACGCCGCCGACAGCTTCTTTGCCATTCTTGTCGAGCGCGCCGGTACGAAAGGCGTTGCCGAGTTTCACTTCAGCAACGTTGCGAACGTAGATCGGGGTGCCATTTGGCGCGGCGATAACAACGTTCTCAACATCCGCCACCGATTCGATCAGCCCCACGCCGCGAACCACGGCCCACTGTCCCGACTGTTCAACCACATTGCCACCGACATTGTTGTTTGAGCGTTGCACTGCTTCAACAACCGTCGACAAAGGAAGTGAGTAAGCTCGTAGCTTGTTGGGATCAACGTCTACCTGGTATTGCTGAACATAGCCGCCAACCGACGCAACCTCCGCCACTCCGGGGACTGAGTTCAATTGATAGCGCACGAACCAATCCTGTAGCGTGCGCAAGTCGCGCAGGTTCATCTGATCGCTTTCGAGCGTGTACCAGAAAATCTGGCCCACGCCCGTCGCGTCGGGGCCGAGAGTGGGTG
>JANLYZ010000456.1:0-6142 GCA_031365905.1 Chloracidobacterium sp.
AGGCCGACCGGGAAGCGGAACGATTGCTCGGCGCGGACAATGGCGACATTGAAATTCTGCACGTCGGCAGCACGATCCCACGCAAGCGCGTCGATGTGTTGTTACAAATCTTTGCCGCGGTGCGCCAGGAATTTCCGGCGGCGCGTCTCATCCGCGTGGGCGGCGCATTCACTCGTGAACAGGAACAACTGATGGACCAACTAGAGCTCGGGAGCGGAATCGTGGTGCTGCCGCAACTCGAAAGGGAAGTGCTCGCGGCGGTCTACCGGCGCGCGACGCTGGTCTTGTTGCCTTCGGAGCGCGAAGGCTTCGGCTTGCCGCTTGTCGAAGCGCTGGCGTGTGGCACGCCGATAGTCGCAAGTGATTTGCCGGTGTTGCGCGAAGTTGCCGCGGAAGCAGCAAGCTATGCGCCAGTTGCCAATGTCGTTGCCTGGGCGGCGACAGTTACTGAACTGCTGCACGAGCAAGAACACGATCTAGTGCGATGGACGGCAGTTCAGTAACTGTCGCCGCCCAGGCAGCGACATTGGCAACTGGCGCATAGCTCGCCGCTGCTGCGGCAACTTCGCGGAGCACCGGCAAATCACTCGCGACTACCGGCGTGCCACACGCCAGCGCTTCGACGAGCGGCAAGCCGAAGCCTTCACGCTCCGAAGGCAACAAGACCAGCGTGGCGCGCCGGTAGACTGACGCGAGCACTTCCCTGTCGAGTTGCGGCAGCACCACGATTCCGCTGGCCAGCTCTAGTTGGTCGATCAGTTGTTCCTGTTCGCGAGTGAATGCGCCGCCTACGCGAATCAGACGCGCCGCCGGAAATTCCTGGCGCAATGCGGCAAAGACTTGTAACAACACATCGACGCGCTTGCGCGGGATCGTGCTGCCGACGTGCAGAATTTCAATGTCGCCATTGTCCGCGCCGAGCAATCGTTCCGCTTCCCGGTCGGCCTGCGGGTTTGCGTTTGGCGAGCAGGAAGGATGAACGCCGTTGGTGACGACGACTGCTCGTTCGGGAGCGACGAGATCGTAGTTAACCAACTGATCGCGCGTGGCCTCGCTCGGGCAAGTCACGAGCGCCGCCCGGCGAAACCCACTAAGCGTGCGGCTCATCATCTTGCGGAAGAAAACTGAGCGCGGCTCGCGTTCCGGCTCGAGCAGGCATTGAAACGTATCGAGATCGTGACAAGTGACGATGGTCCGCTCGGGCGGCAGTTCGTGAACGAGTTGCCCGTAGCTGTGATCGATAACGTGAAACAAATCAAACTCGGCGCGGAGACTCCGCGCGACGCGCGGATAATCCACAAAGCGATTAACGAAGCGATCAGCATTGAAGAAACGCCCTGCGGATGTTTGCCCGCGAGTGAAGCGGCGACGCAAGTGTGGTGCGAGCCGCGTCGCCTTGAATGAGCCGGCATGGTTCTTTTGCAGGTTGTCGCAGAGCATCTCGCCGACTAGATCCATGCTGGGCCAGTTTTCTTCAACGATGTCGCAAAGGATGGCGATGCGCGCAGGCTCCGGAGCTTGTCCAAAAAGGAGCTGCTCGCGGGATTGTGAACTTAACAATGCAAGTCGAGAGTTCACGTTCCCTCAACATTTCCTAAATCGCGTGGGCGACTAAACACCGCCAGGGCTCTAGCTTTTAGGCTGGTGGGCCAATTTCGAGTCATGCATGGTCTTTCGATTAGTACGAAATAGATCGCACTGGAAACAAGCAGAATCGGCGCAAGTACTCCCAAGTGGAGAAGCAGATTGAGCCCGAAGGAGCTAGTCCACGATAGCTCGCCAATCAACCTCTCCATGGCTGAAATAATCTGAAAGTGGATGAGATAGATCGTATAGCACATGCCGCCCACGACCGTAATCCAACGGTTGGTGAAGATGCGATTGGTTAGCCTGCCGCTGAAGACCGCGCAAAACAAAAATACGGCGAGTGGTGCAAAGAGCACCCGGGCAACATTCGTCCAGGCGCAAATCAGCACCAGCAACGGCCATCCGATAATCGAGATAAGGTCCCATACGGGATGGCGTCGCGATGCCCACTCTTTTAATTCGTTCAAATACAAATCAGCGAACAGAAAGCCGGCAAGAAAGTACTGCAGGTAATTAACAATGCTCAACGACAATCGACCAACAGTTGGCATGAACAGGACTTGGCCAAAGGAGATAAGGATGCAAAGCACACAAACGAGCGAACGCCGCAGGGCTGGCCCTCGAATAGCGAAAACCGTAGCCAGTAATGGCACCAACAGATAAAATTGAACCTCAATCTCCAACGACCAAGTGACCAGGTTGATCGGGTTATCGAAGCCATAAATGAAACTGTGTAGATAACCGAGCCCCGCCGCTAGATGTGGCAACAACCTATCGGCCTCGCCCCGCAGCATAACCAGCATAAGAAAGCAGCCGGCCATAGCGATTAGGTACGGGGGTTCAAGGCGGGTCAACCGACGTATGAAATATTTCTTCAGGTCCACGGTTGGCAAACGCTTTAGATGGTGCGATGCGAAAGGCAAAGCCAGAACGAACCCGCTAATTATGAAGAAGAGTTGCACACCATAATGCCCACGCTGTCCCAGGCGTGCTGCCCAATCCTGAGTAACCGGAATCGAGTAGGAGGTGACCGGCTTCACAATGAGGTAATTCCGCACATGAAAAATGATGACTGGGACAATGGCAACGAACCGAAGTCCATCAATCTCCCCGATAACCTTTCCTGACGAGGTAACTCGTGTTAATCGGGACTGAAGTTTGTGGACCAGAGTCATGGAGTGAAGTTTAAAGTCCGAATGAACGACTGAATCGAGGATTAAGTGTGGCCCCGGCAACGCTCGAGCGGCGGCGCTGCTGGTGCGAAACTAACTACCGGGCCTTACGCGCCAGGAAATAATGATTCGAAGCGAATAGTCGCCGCGTCATCAACTTGCGGGTTAATGGATTGTTCTTTGCGAGTTGCTTCCAGGCCGATTGACCGCGCGTGCTGCCGAAGGGCAAATAGCGCGACAGCTCGACTCGCAGACCAGCACCTTCAAACATGTGGTAGATCTCGTCTCTGGTGTATTCGCGGTAATGAATATCCGCCTGCGAGATCATCCCGCTCTCGCCAAACTTCGGTTCATCAATAAAATCCTGCGTGCCCCAAAGCATGGACCGCCCTCGCATCGTCCGAACCGCGTTCATGACGTTTGCGGGATTGGGCGTGGTAAGAATCATCGCGCCGCCGGGCCGCATCGCGTCAGTGAGTTGACGAAGCAAGCCCAAAGGGTGATTGAGGACGTGCTCGATGACCTGAGCGATAATCACGATGTCGAACGACGCAGGATCCAGATGCTCGAACGGGTTGGCATCGTTCAGATTGGCGCGCACAAAATTAATGCCCGCCCGAGCGAACATCGCATCTCGATGCGGTAGTTCAGACATGTCGACACCAGTAACATCGTAGCCGAGTTGGCTGAAGATGAAACTCATGTAGCCATTCGCGCAACCCACGTCGAGCAGGCGCACATTCCGGCTCGGCGGGAAGTGGGCGAGGAGGTCCATGACCATCAAACGAACGTGGGGTTCATTCAACGGCCAATGCTCGTTAAGCAACCAGTCGTTACCGGAAAACTCCCGGCGCATGGCGGCAATCGCTGCCTCAATGCCGTTGCCTAAACCGTTAATCGGCGTCATCGATTGCGGTAGTTCTATTGTCGTTGAGTTGAGCAAGTTATTAGTCGTTGCGGTGCCGCGTAGCGGCAACCTGAGTTTAGCCCGGCGTTTCAACGCCGGGAGAAACAGCCACCGGGGGGACTCTTCGTCGCGTAGCGACGGTTGAATCCTCATTTTCAAAGCGTCGCTACGCGACGCGAGGACTTAAGCTGATCCTTCACCCGGCGTTGAAACGCCGGGCTAAACTCATATCGACGCTAGGCGTCGAAAGAACCTCAGCGTCCCCGAGATTTCCTATCTGATCCTTACGGAGCTTCGACCAATTCCGCTTTCATTCCCGCTCTTTCGGGAACCAGCATCAGCTTCTCTAACTGGTCAAACGCGATGCGCCGATCATAGCGAGCTGCGACCATTTCTTTTCCAGCGAATGTACGTCGGGCCGCCTCTGCGGGATTGTCCAACACCGCCGCGATAGCCCGAGCCAACGATTCCACATCGCCCACCGGATAACTCCAACCAGTGTCCGGGTCTCGAATAGTTTCGAGTAATCCACCCACGGCGGCAGCGACGACGGGCGTTCCACACCCGAGCGCCTCAAGCGGCGCAAACCCCAAACCTTCCTCGCGGCTCGCCTGCACAAAAACATCGGCGCACTGATAATCAAGCGGTAACTGCTCGTGCGGATGCACGGCGTCGGTGGCGACCACTCGCTCGTGCACGCCAAATCTTGACGCGTCTTTCATGAACTCGCGATAACCGCCGCTGCGATGCAACAGCCAAAGCTCGCGCCCCTGATCGATGAGCGCACGCATGGCCGCCAGCAAGGTTTCGCTATCCTTTTCGGGACTGACGCGGCTGTTGAAAAGAATCAACGCGCCCGTTGTGGGCAAACCTAGTCGCGCTCTGATGCTTGCTTTTGATTCCGACGCTGGGACAAACACGCTTGTGTCGATTCCATAAACAGGAATAACGGCGACCGAGCCGCGCGCGCCATGCCCGTTCACAACGCCGCGGAGATACTCACTCAAAACAATGTAGTCGCGACCGACGAGCGCGTTCAGACGCGCCAGGACTTCCAAAGCAAACAGCTCGCGCCGCCGAAATGTTTTGCTACCGCCGGTTTTGCGGCAGCGGTAATACGCTTCGATTGGACTGCACACGATCATCGCCGTGGGAATGCGACTGACGCGTCCGGCGAGATTAGCGGTGAGCGCCGCGAGACCGTAGCCCTGCACGATGACGCGATCAATCTGTTGGCGATGTGCGCGCAGATAGCGCCACACAAAGAGCGCAAACTTCAGTCGTGAACTCGGGCCCACAGAAATCTTCACCGGCGGCGACGGCGACTGGCTGATTTCAACGCCGCCTGCGATGCGCCGCGCGATAATCTCAAGCTCAAAGCGCTCGGCCAGTCCTTCAACCAGCCGCACGTCCGTGCCACTCTCAACAACGAAGCAAAGCGACATCACTCCGCAGCGACCTCTTTGTAAACCTGCTCTACCGCCGTAACTACTTTCGACCAATCATGCTGGAGTGCTGTCTGTCGTGCGGCGCTGCCTGACTCTTTGAGCCGCGCCGGATTCTTTAGCAGCATCGCGCTTGACTCAACCCACTCCGCAAGCGGCGCGACAAAACCATTTCGGCCGGAATCGATCACTTCAGCCGCACCGGCCTGATTGGAACTAAGCACCGGCAGACCGGCCGCCATCGCTTCCAACACGACGAGGCCAAACGCATCGTAAGTGGTCGGAAAAACAAACGCATCTGCGGCGGCGTAATACTTCGCAATCTCGGCAGTCGCCGGAATGAACCGGACGTTCGCGGCGCTCCAGCGGTAAGCGCGGGAGCCGGTGACGACTGCAAACTGCGTCTCCGGCGCGGCCGCGCTCAGTTCCTTCAAATAGGAATGCGACTTCGTCAGGTCGCCTACATACAGCGCCAGCGTCTGGTTACGTTGGAGCTTCAATTGACTTCGCACTTCGCCGCGATTGCGCTCGTGCGTTCCGTTGCGGAAACGCGCCGCATCCACGCCGTGCGGAATCACATCGATCCGACCCTGCACTCCGTAAAACTCTTTCAGTTCATTCGCGACCTTTTGCGAGACCGCGATCACGCGGCCGTTGTAACGACGATAGAAACGCGCTTCGGTAGTGGCCATCAGTTTCAGCGAAAGCCGGTTGCGCAAATTGGCGGACCGCAGTGAGTCGAGATAAGCAGCGACACAAATGTGGGCCGTGACCACGTTGGGCTTGCCGCCGCAGTAGCCCTGGCTGTGTTGAATATCGTAAGCAGCGAGCGCGGCGGCGTGGGCGCGCATCCCGAGCGGAAAACTTTGGATGCAAGCCTGCGCGCTGCGACGCGAGGCGCGCACGTGTTGCGCATCCCAACGCGCATCCACAGGACGCTCGCAGCGATTCGCGAAAACAGTGACGCGATGCCCAGCGGCAAGTCCATTCGCGAGTGTTTTCGCGTAGAGACTATGCCCTGGCTGATCCTG
>JANLYZ010000111.1:0-17617 GCA_031365905.1 Chloracidobacterium sp.
GAGTACCTATCCGCGAAAACGCGCCGGATAAACGCGTGCATTTCCTGCGCTTGCTCCGGCGTCGCTGTACGTCCCGTACCGATGGCCCAAACAGGCTCGTAGGCAACGATGATACGGTCGAGGTCTGAGGGTGTCAACCCAGCGAGTCCGCCGCTAAGCTGGCCGCTGACAACGCGTTCGGCTGTTCCCTGTTCCCTTTGCGCAAGGCTTTCGCCAACACAAAGAATAACGTTGAGACTCGCGGTAAGCGCCGCCTGACACTTCTTATTCACCATCGTGTCGGTCTCGAAATAGATCTGCCGCCGCTCTGAATGGCCGACTATCACGTACTGCGCGCCCACGTCGCGCAACATGGCTGCGGTCACCTCGCCGGTGTGCGCACTTTCCTCCACTTGCGTCGAACAATTCTGACCGGCCACTTTGATGTTGGATCCTTCAAGCCGGTCGGCGACAGTTTTTATCGCGGTGAAGACCGGTGCGATGACGACTTCACAATGGTTGGCATTAGCCACGAGCGGCTTCAGGGCAAGCGCAGTATCAACCGCATCTGCCAGCAGCTTGTACATCTTCCAGTTTCCAGCGATTACAGGTTTTCTCATAAGTTTGTCAGTCGTCAGTTGTCAGTCGTCAGTTGTCAGTCGACCGTCTCGTAGCAGGAAGTTGCAACTGACTGACAACTAACTACTGACCATTAACATCGGTTAACGCCGCCACGCCGGGCAATTCCTTCCCTGACAAAAACTCAAGTGTCGCGCCGCCGCCGGTAGAAATGTGTGTGATGCGATCGGCGACGCCGGCTTGCGTCACTGCTGCAACCGAATCGCCACCGCCGACAATGACTGTCGCGCCGCGGTCGGCAGCCTCGGCCACTGCGTGTGCGATCCCAATCGTTCCTTCGTTGAAAGGAGGCTCTTCAAAGACTCCCATCGGCCCATTCCAGATTATCGTACGCGCGTCGCGCAAAGCGTTGCCGAAGTGCGCGACTGTTTCCACGCCGATGTCCATGCCCGCGTGGCCCGCGTTGGTAAATTCAATCGGAATTGTCTTGGCGATGATCTTGTCGCCCTTAATCGGCTCGTAGCTGTCTACGACCTGATGATCGGTTGGCAACAACAATTCTACTTTCTCAGCCTCGGCGCGTTTCTTGACTTCAAGTGCAGTCTGCATCATGTCGTTTTCAACCAGCGACTTGCCGACGGTAAATCCTTCTGCCTTGAAAAACGTATAGGCCATTGCGCCGCCGATCAGAATCTTGTCGACCTTGCGATCGATAAGGGCGTTGATTACGGGAATCTTGTCGGAAACTTTTGCGCCGCCGAGTATGGCGAGGAATGGATGCTCGGGATTGGTTATCACCTTCCCAAGATATTCCAGTTCCTTTTGCATCAGCAGACCCGCCGCTGCTTTCTCGACATGTTTGGTTATGCCGGCAGTGGAGGCGTGAGCGCGATGCGCAGCGCCAAAGGCATCGTTTACATAAACGTCGCACAGTTTCGCGAGCTGTTGGGCAAACGCGTCGTCGTTCTTCTCTTCTTCTTTGTGGAAGCGGAGGTTTTCGAGTAGCAGGACGTCGCCATCCTGCATCGCGTTGACCTTGGATTCAGCCGCTTCGCCGAGGCAATCATCCGCGAACGCAACCTCCTTCTTTAGTAAACTTGGAAGGTAAGCCGCGACGGGCTTGAGGCTGTACTTCTCAACGCGCTCGCCTTTGGGACGCCCGAGGTGTGAAGCCAGAATCACTCGCGCGCCTTGCTCGGTTGCGTACTGAATCGTCGGCAGCGCGGCGCGAATACGCGTGTCGTCATCAACCCTGCCGTCTTTAATAGGAACGTTGAAATCAACGCGAATGAAGACGCGCTTGCCTTTGAGATCGAGATCTTTGATGGAAAGCTTCGGCATAGGTGACGGAAAAGGAGTTCAGAGTTCAAGCTTCAGCTTGCGTCTTTCGCGCGAGATCAACCTGAAGGTTGTACTCTAAACTACAAGCCCTTAGCGGCGATGAACTTAATCAAGTCGCGCACCCGGCAGGAGTAGCCCCATTCGTTGTCGTACCAGGAAAGAACCTTCACCAGATGACCATTGATGACCTTGGTGTACTCTGCATCGACAATAGACGAGTTCGAATTACGCTTGAAGTCGCTCGACACGAGCGGCTCTTCGGAAAAGGCAAGAATGTTCTTCAGTTCCTTGTTGGCCGCGTTCTTCAGTGCGAGATTTACTCCTTCAGTCGTGGTCTCCTTCTCAACATCCATGACGACGTCAACGAGCGAAACATTCGGCGTTGGCACGCGCACGGAGATACCGTCAAACTTGCCCTTCAATTCCGGCAGCACAAGCGCGACAGCCTTTGCGGCGCCGGTAGAAGTCGGAATCATCGAGAGTGCAGCGGCACGTGAGCGACGCAGATCCTTATGCGGCAGATCGAGGAGTTGCTGGTCGTTGGTGTAGGAATGGATCGTCGTCATCTGTGCGGAGCGTATGCCGAAGTTTTCATGAATGACTTTGGCCACCGGCGCCAGGCAATTTGTCGTGCACGACGCGTTGGAAATTATGTGATGTTCGGCGGGAACATACTTATCTTCATTCACCCCGAGCACGATCGTGATGTCTTCGTTCTTGGCCGGCGCGGAGATGATCACCTTCTTGACGCTGCCATGAAGATGCTTCTTCGCGTCTTCCGCTTTGGTGAAGATTCCCGTTGACTCGATCACGATCTCGGCGCCAACCGACTCCCAATCGATCGCCGCGGGGTCGCGTTGCGAGAAGACGCGAAACTCATCGCCCTCCACGCTAATGCCGTTCTCGGTCGAAGTAATCTCATGATCGAGGTTGCCGAGCACCGAGTCGTACTTCAGCAGGTGGGCGAGGGTCTTCGTGTCCGTCAGATCGTTAACGGCGACGATGTCAATTTCCGAATCCCCAAGCGAAGTGCGAAAGATATTGCGTCCGATGCGCCCAAAGCCGTTGATGCCAACCTTCACCGCCATATTGAAAGCCCTCCTGCTGATTCTTCCCGTCTGGTGTTCACGAGTTTTGAAGAAGCGGCGAGACACACTAACCTCCGCCGCTGCCAGACTCGCGTTCAAAACTTGCTGGGAATAAAGAAACCCAAGATTATGCGGCGTAGCGCGGGAGTGTCAAGCGAGCATCTGTTGCATCTTTTTGAAACTGCCTCGGCGCGATTAGCGTAGTAAAGACTTGATTGAATGGCACTTGTTTGTTAACTGTTAACTCCACTTCCAATCAAAATATGGATAAGCGTAAGGAGCTTTTGGTGTGATGCCTAATTCTCGGTCTCGTGAGCTGTTGCAAATACTGACACTGTCAACGTTATTGCTCGTCGGGAGCGCGGCGACTTTTGCCCAGGCGCCCAGAGCGACGCCCACGCCAAATCCTGCCACGCAACCGCCCGGCACCGCGCTGCCCAACCCGAATGCGCCGCAGGGTCAGCAAACATCTCCGACCGCGCCACCTGAGACTCAACAAGTGTCGCCGCAAGCGCCACCGCAGACTAACCCTACCGGGAGAGGCGCAACACCAAAGGCAACGCCGCCGCAGACAATGACGCCCACGTCCGAGCAAGATCAACCCGTCCAGGAACCTCGTGAGCCAAACTTTCCCACGGTGCAACAGCGAGCGCTCCCGCCGATTCCAAACATGACGCGGCTGGGCGTGACGAGCGACAACACCTTGACGCTGACTCTAAACGAAGCAGTCAAGCGCGCACTTGAAAACAACAACGACATCGAAGTCGCCCGCGACGACGTTCGTTATGCAGAAACTCAATTGCGTTCATTGCAAGGCATTTATGATCCGATATTGAGTTTCACGCCACAAATCGATAAGAGGATTACACCTCAGCAAAGCTCCCTCGGTGGCTCAGGTCGAACCGGAACGACAACGAACACTACCTATACCTTGAGTCCATCGGTTAATAAGTCCTTCGAGCTTGGCGGCGGAAACTACACGCTGACCTTCGCCAATAGTCATACCAATACCAGCTCGTCTTTCAGTTTTATTAATCCTTACTATTCTTCCAATCTTTCGCTGCAGTTTACGCAACCGCTGTGGCGCAACCGTGCCATTGACAATAACCGGCGTTCAATTCGAATTCAGAAGAAGCGCCTCGAACAATCTGACGCGGATTTTCGCCTACGCACCATAGACGTCATCACGCAAGTGCAACGGGCCTACTGGGATTTGGTTTTTGCTTTGCGCGATCAGCAGAACCAGCTCGACAATCTCAATCTCACGCGCGAAAACCTGCGCCAAGTTGAAGCGCAAATCGCCGTCGGGACAAAGGCGCCGCTGGAGAGAGCGGAGGTGCAAACCGAGCTGGCCAATCGCGGGGCTTCGCTGCTGCTTGCGGTTCAGGGTGTTTCGATCGCTGAGAACAATCTAAAGCAACTCATTTTTAGAGATCCAACGGCGCCTGAATGGTCGGCGCAGGTTACGCCCACGGATACGCCGAAGTTCGACGCGACCCCTGTGAACCTGAATGACGCCTTGAAGGAGGCTCGTGACAACCGACCCGAGCTTCGCCGGCTCCGGTTGCAAAACGACATTAACCAGATCGACCTTCAATATTTCAAGAACCAGACACGACCACAGATCGACCTCGTATCAACGCTGGCAACCACTGGCTTGGCCGGAAAAGACGTCTCGGGCGCACCGGCGGCGGGCACGCTCTTACCGCTGATCTTCGGTGATCCGAATACAAATGCTCAAGCTTTTCTCTTACAGCAGATCCGCAACATCCAGATGGCGGGTGGCTTTCCCGTGGCAATGGTTCCGCTTGTCCCATCCCCTGGTGGTCCGCCTGCTGACTTGATCGGAGGCTACGGCAAAGATCTCAGCAACCTCTTCGGCTTGAAGACGCGCAACATTTCTGTCGGAGTTGCGTTTCAAATTCCACTAAAGAATCGCACGGCCGAGGCGAATCTCGCCGGTGCACAAATTCAGAGAGAGCAACTGCAAGCGTCCGTGCGTTCGCAAGATCAGGTAATCGAGGTTGACGTTCGCAATGCCGCCCAGAATGTGGAAACTTCTCGCCGGCGTGTGTTGGCCGCGCGCGACGCGCGTGCAAACGCCGAGATGCAACTGGAGGGTGAACAGCGTCTTTACCAGGTTGGACGCTCGACCACGTTCCTGCTGTTCCAACGACAGAACGCGCTGACTAATGCGCGCAATGCGGAGTTGCGTGCTGAGACTGACTACAACAAAGCGCTCGCGGACTTGCAGCGCGCGACGTCCACAACGCTGCGAGCCAACAACGTTATGGTCGACACGCCCACGCCTTAACACTTCTAGAAACTCAGAAAGGTTGCCAGGGGTGCGCCATGCCGTGACCCTACGATTTTGCAACGCAATCTGTTAGATTGCGCGGGTAGCTCGCTAACTAACAGTTTGCGTTACGACCTTGATGAAGATCTCGGCAACCATCATCACCTTTAACGAAGCGGTTAACATCGGCGACGCTTGCAAATCGCTTCGGTGGGCCGACGAGATTATCGTCGTCGACTCAGCGTCGACAGACGAGACCGTTAAGATCGCTGAAGGTTGCGGCGCTCGAGTGATAACGCGAGCTTGGCCCGGCTTCGCCGCTCAGAAGCAGTTTGCTACTGAGCAGGCTGCACATGATTGGGTCTTCAGCCTCGACGCTGACGAACGCGTTTCCGACGAACTGCAAGCCTCAATAGCTAAACTGCGTGAAGCGCCCGAGTCTACCCTCGCGGATGGTTATCGTGTTCCGCGCCGCTCGTTCTATCAGGGACGTTGGATCAAAGGCGGCGGCTGGTATCCCGACTGGCAGTTGCGCTTGTTTAGAAAATCGCGGGGACGCTGGGAGCCGCGCCATATTCACGAGTCGGTAAAGCTGGATGCGGGAGCGCAGCTCGAAAAACTCTCCGGCGATATCCTGCATTACAGCGTCAGAGATGCTGCTCATCATCATCGGATGATTGGCGAACGTTACGCTCCGCTCGCCGCGCAACAGATGTTTGCAGAAGGCCGGCACACCTCAGCGCTAAAGATCGCCACCGCCGCGCCATCGGCTTTCCTCGGCAGTTATTTTCTCAAAGGCGGGTTTCGCGATGGGCTCGCGGGCATTAGCATTGCCAGCTTTGCTGCGCATCACGCGTTTCTGAAACACCTCATGCTCTGGGAAAAGCAAAAACGAAGTGGGCAGGGGGCAGCCTGAAGGGCTGCCAGAAAGAGCCGGTGGTCGAAGCGAAGCGCAGACCCCGGTTGCTGCGTGAAATCAAAAGCATCCCGAAGGGGTGCCACATTGTCTGTTTGATGTCTGCGGCGCTTTTCTCTGGCACCCCTCCAGGGTGCGACTCAAATTCTACAACTTACCGGTGGTCTGCGCTTCGCTTCGACCACCGGCTACTATCTAGCAGCCCTTCAGGCTGCTCGTGCTGCGGTTGTTCACTGCTCACTGAAATAATATACAATGCCGCTCGATGCATCCTTCGCTGCCAGCGTTTCTCCCTAATCTCAGTCTTCTACCTCAGCCGTTCATTTATGTTGTTGTCGGCATCTTCGGCGCCATCATTGGCAGTTTTCTGAATGTGGTTATTCATCGGCTGCCGCTTGAAGAGTCGATCGTGTTGCCAAGTTCACGTTGTCCCTCGTGCGGCGCCGAGATCGCTTTTTATGACAACGTGCCGGTGCTCAGCTATCTTTTGCTGGGCGGTCGCTGCCGCGCGTGTAAGGTGCACATTTCGGCGCGCTATCCGGCGGTCGAGGCCTTGACTGCTCTGCTTTGGGTCGCAGTCGCCTGGCACGATGGATTGACTTTCGCACTACCGTTCGACCTCGTCTTCGTGACGGCGATCATCGCTTTGATTTTTATCGATGCCGAGAACATGATTCTGCCAAATGCGATCACCTATCCGGGCATCGCGTTTTCATTGATTGCGCGCGTGGCGCTTCCCTACCTCATGGGCCAGCCACACTTCGACGATCTGCCGACGCTCATGAACGGCGCGCTCGCCGGCATGCCAATCTGGGGCGCGTCGCTCGTCGGCGCGTTGCTTGGAGCGCTGGCCGGTGGCGGATCTTTGTGGTTGATGGGTTGGCTTTGGGAAAGACTGCGAGGCGTTGAGGCGATGGGCCTGGGCGACGTGAAGATGATGTTTATGGTCGGGGCTTATCTCGGTTGGCGACTAGTGATTCTCAACATCTTCCTCGGCGTATTCTCCGGCTCGCTGATTGGCATCGCCCTGATGCTGCGGCAAGGCAAACGAGACATGAAGATGCTTTTGCCGTTCGGAGTTTTCCTCGGCATCAGCGCTGTTGCGGCGCTGCTCATCGGCCCGCAAATTGTGGAATGGTATGCGGGACAGTTTAGGTGATTGTCGATTTCCGATCGCCAATTACGAATTGCCTGCTCTTAAAAAACCCTTAGGCGCTAAAGGGCTCACAATGATGTTTACAGCCAGTGACTTCAAACGAATCTGCCAATCGGCAATGCTCTCATGACGCGAAATCGTTACCAATTTGGGCTAACACTGCTTACAGGATTCTTCCTGCTCGCTACGGTGATTGCCGTCCTCCTCTACGTCGTAACGCCTCCAACACCAGCCACTAAAGGCCCGCTACTGCTCACCGGCTTCGTGGCTATCCTGCTCGGCGCGCTGGTCTGCATTCTCTTTTTCCTGCGCTGGGTGTTTCGTCCTTACCGGCAATTGGTGGGTGAAGCGCAAAAGGCTTCGGGCGAATCACGTGTTCCAAAGTCGCGAGACGAGGCGGAGTTTGTATTGGAAACTTTTCAGTCAGTCGTCGCCCAACTTCAGGAGCAGCGGCAGGCGCTCGAGCAGTTGAGCAAACAGGCTAGCAAACGCGCCGACTCGGCTGAACGATTCAGCGAGCGCATCGTGGCGAGCGTGCCCTCAGCACTGATTGCTTTCGATGGCGAGGGGCACACGATGGTCATCAACGGTCCCGGTCGGACGTTGCTCGGAATTGATGGCGGCGCGCTCGGGCAGCCGGTCCGCGAAATTCTTCATTACGTTCCGCAGCTTGCCAAAATGGTTGAGGACTGTTTGCAAAACGGTATGGTGTATCGCCGTGAAGAGATTGAAACTATGACGGCGGAACAAATCCCGCGCAGACTCGGCGCCACCGTCGCGCCTATCGAACTCGCGTCAGATAGTGGGCCGCGCGGTGCGCTTTGTCTCTTGACGGACATCACCGAAGTCACGCAACTGCGCGAGCAAGTGGCGCTGAAACATAACCTCGAGAGCCTTGGCGAGATGTCGGCGGGTCTCGCTCATGAATTCAAGAATGCCATTGCTACCCTGCACGGTTATGTGCAGTTACTGCAAAGCCTCAAGCTCGATGACGAAGCTCGCGGCACGGCGGCATCCTTGCTTAACGAGGTGCGCAACCTTTCCGACATGGTCACTTCGTTTCTGAACTTCGCACGTCCACAACCGCTCGAGCTCGACGAGGTCAACCTTGACGAACTGATCGCAGATTGCGCCGTCGAACTCGCGCCTGTGTTCCAACAGGCTGAAGTCGAGCTAGTGATTGCTGCGCCCGGGAGCGCAGGCATCCTGCCTGCTCTTGAGGCACGAGAGGCATCGCTTAATGCAGCGAAAGAAGGCGGGCAAGATGCCCGCGCTCCCAGCATGATCCGCGCGGACGAGCGCATGCTGCGCCAAGCGCTGCTTAATCTAATTCGCAACGCCGCTGAGGCAATCCCCGAGGGTCAGACTGATCGCCGCGTTGAGGTTCACCGTTCAGCCGAACGGGATAACACCGGCCAGCATTGGGCGGCAGTTGAAATCAGAGACACTGGTGAAGGAATTCCAGCTGCCGATCTTCAGCGCATCTTCATTCCTTTCTTCACCACGAAAGCAACGGGACACGGCGTTGGCCTCGCGCTCGCTCATCGCGTCATCACGCAACATGGCGGCACGTTAACGGCTTCAAACGGGAAGGACGGCGGCGCAGTGTTTACGCTTCGGCTGCCGGCGTAGTGGGAACTGGAAGCCCGCAGGGCCGATATTCAATAGCCACGTCCGTGAGGGCGTGCTCGTAACAGGACTTTAAAAATTTCCCAGGCCCCAAGGGGGCGGCACTTCACATCATGCGACCGACATTAATCATTTTAACCGTGCCGCACCTTCGGCGCTCATTCGTTTGCGGAGTTCCTGATCCACGCCCTCACGGGCATGGCTGTTGAATGCCGGCCCTGCGGGCCTGAGAGGTAATTCTTGCCACCACAAACCATCGACGAAGTTCTGCACGAACTCGATCAGATCGTCGCGACCTGCCGCCAGGAAAGCAGCCGCCTGGGTTTCTTCGCCGCCCTCTACAGAAACGTCACGGTCAAAGTTAAAGAAGGCATTGCAGCCGGCGCTTTCGAAGATGGGCCGCGAATGGAGCGTCTTGATGTGGCGTTTGCCAATCGTTACCTCGCAGCTTTGGCAAGCTGCAAACAGAAACAGCCACTCAGCAAGTGCTGGCGCATGGCTTTCCAAACGGCTTCCAATTACTGGCCGTTAATAATCCAACATCTCTTAATCGGCACGAACGCTCACATTAATTTTGATCTCGGCATCGCTGCCGCTGGGGTTGCGCCCGGGCCCGAGCTACCGACGCTGCGCGAAGACTTCGATCGCATCAACAGCATTTTGGGCGGCATGATTCTGAAGGTGCGTACCGACGTTGAAGAACTGTCGCCGTGGATCAGGTTTCTCGACACCCTTGCGCCAGCGACTGAGGACAGGTTAATTAACTTTAGCCTCGATAAAGCCCGAGCCAGCGCCTGGCTGGTCGCGACGATGGTCAACTCCACGCCGCCGGAAAAACTAGGAACCAAGCTGAGTATTCTCGACGATGGCGTCGCGGTGCTGGGGTCGCTTGTCAACAATCCGAAAGGGTTGTTAGTCAACCTCGGCTTGCTCGGCATACGGCTCCGCGAAAGCAGCGATATTCCGCATATTATTGATGTGCTGAGTCAGGTGTGAATGGCATGAGTAAGACGGCTCGGATGATCGGTAGGAACGTTTTGCTGCGCGCTCCGACTCAGGCCGATCGGGCGGAGTTCATTGCACTCAACCGCGCCAGTAAGCGTTTCCATCGCGGCCTCATCTCGCCGCCCACGACGCCGGAAGAATTTGCGACCTTCTTGAAGAGATCAAACACGGACACTTCCATCTGCCTTTTCATCTGCCTCGTCACAGACGGCTCAATCATCGGCGCGACTAGCTTGAGCCAGATCTTTCGCGGCGGGTTTCAGAATGCTTACCTGGGCTACTACGTCGGCGCACAGTATGCCGGCCAGGGTTATATGACTGAGGCGCTCCAGCTCACGCTTCGTTATGCGTTCGCGAATTTGAAGCTGCATCGGCTCGAAGCGAACATTCAGCCGGACAATGTGGCTTCGATTGCTTTAGTCAAACGCGCCGGCTTTGTTTTGGAGGGATACTCGAAACGCTATCTCAAGATCTGTGGCCGCTGGCGTGATCATGAACGCTGGGCCATCCTCGCTGACAGCTGGAGGGCCAAACCTTGAAGCGTCAGAGAGCTTGAATCCAAGAAAGCAATTGCGTTCAACGATGAATCGCACTATTTTCTGTCTGCGAAATTCTATCTGGAGGAAATCATGCGCTCGAATACACACCACCCCCGCTTTCGCTTATTGCTGAGTGCCATCGCAGTTGTGGCATTCGCTCTAAGTTTGAATATCGCTATCTATGCTCAGGACGACAGCGCCAAAGTCGCGCAAAAGCTCCAGGGCTTTGATGCCTACATGGAGAAAGTCCTGAAGGATTGGAACGCTCCGGGCATCGGCGTCGGCATCGTCGTAAACGACAAACTCGTCTTCGCCAAGGGATACGGTTATCGCGACTACGAGAAGAAATTGCCGATTACGTCCGCGACGCTATTCCCCATCGCGTCCAACACGAAGCTTTTCACCGCAGTTGCCGCCGGCTTCCTGGTCGAGGAGGGAAAGCTGACTTGGAATGAGCCAATTCGACAGTCTGTTCCGTCTATCGAGTTCTATAACTCTGAACTCAACAACACCGTCACCTTGCGCGACATGCTCTCGCATCGAACCGGCATCACGCGCCACGACTCCATCTGGTACAAGTCTAACTTCAATGAAAAGGAACTATTTGCGCGGCTCAAATATCTCGAACCAAAGGAACCGCTACGCCAAATGTTTCTCTACAACAACATGATGTACGCCGGTGTGGGCGAGAGTATCTACTTGCAGTCGGGTAAGCCGTGGAAGGAATTCGTTCGCGAAAAGATCCTGAATCCGCTGAAGATGAACAGCACCGTCTACAGCATCGCAGACATGCTGAAGCAGCCTGATTACGGCGTGCCGTTTACCGAGAAACGCGACTCAATGGAAATTTATAAGATTCCCTATTACGAGGATACCGAAGGCTTGGCTGCGGCCGGCGCCCTCATCTCTAACATTGACGACATGTCTCACTGGCTCATTGCGCTGATGAACAACGGCGTGTATGCCGGCAGGAATGTCTTGCCGCCCAAAGTATTGCACGCCACGCTGGAGCCGTCGATCGCGCAACCGAATTCGGCCGGCGAACAACGTGGGTGGTGGGAAGTCTTGAACAGAACGTATGGCATGGGGCGGCAGACGGCCGTTTATCGCGGGCACCCGATCACGTTTCACGGCGGCGACCTGCCTGGTTTCCATTCCCAGATCTCTTTCATGCCCAACGAACACATAGGAGTGATCGTCTTCGTGATTGGCGATCACACTGCGCCGCTGTATAACCCGATCAGCTATAACGTTTATGAGCGCCTCCTGGGAATGGATCAAACTCCATGGACCGATCGCCTGCTCGACATCCGTCTCAAAAACAAAGCGGCTGACAAAGAGGCTCGCAGCAAAGCGGGCGCTGGTCGCGTTATGAATACCCAGCCTTCCCACGCGCTTGCCGATTATGTGGGTGAGTATGAGCATCCGGCTTACGGCCTTCTGAAGATTGGCCTGAAGGACAACCAACTCCAGTTTGATTTTCACAAGATCCATTTCGGCATGACGCACTTCCACTACGATCGCTTCGACACGCCCGACGATGAACAAGACGGGAAGTGGTCAGTTAACTTCGCGACGAATCCGCAGGGAGATGTCGACAAGGCAACCATGTCGCTTGATGAAAACGAGGCAGTCTTTGTTCGCCGAGCTGCGGTCCTTGACGATGCTCTCGCGAATCGCCTGATCGGAACTTATTTGACTCCCAACGGCGGCAAGTTTCAGGTGGTGATGAAGCCGGGCAGCGGTCTCTACGTCGCGTTTCCGGGCGCCCCCGATCAAAACCTGATTCCGTACAAAGGGCTCAAGTTTCGCGTTCAGGAGTTTTCTGACGTGGTGGTTGAGTTTGTGGAAGCTAACGGCCAGATCAGCGCGATGAAGCAAACGGACCCGTCGGGCGAATATACTTTCAAGCGACAGTGAATTGTTGCATCGGAAGCTAACGATTGTCAGCCGCGGATTTACGCGGGTAAACACCGATCTGAATAAATCCCGGTTTCTGATCTGATCCGCGTTTGTCTGCGTAAATCCGCGGCTAGAAACTCTTCGGAAAATATTCACGCCAGCGGCGATCCACTAAGGCGGCGATGTCGTCGCGGACGATTAACTCTTTCGGAAAACCAGGCTTGGTACGCGCGTCGATGACGATCGGCGCGGTGTAGGCGAGATGATGACGAAGAACCTTCGTGTTCGCAGCGTAGATGTCGCTGGCTGGTTCGAAGCGCGTCCAGGTTGACCAGAGGAAGTCTTTGCTTGAGCGCGCGACAGAAGCGTCGTCGTGCAGGATGATAAGCGGCCAGTCAGCGAAGGATGATTCGCGCGCGAGTCGCGCCGCCTGCTCTGGATCTTCCGCATACGAGCTTCCCTGCACCACCAAACACCCACCACAAAACACTGCGGCTGCTGAAACTCCCGCCGGCAGTTCACCACGAAACTCGCGCGGCAAGTCGCGCTTCGCTTCACCCAGGCCCAACATGATCGCCTTGCTGCCTTCGTTAACCTTGCCACTCGTGTAGTCGAGCGTGTCCATCGAAACGTTGGCGAAGATGAATAGATCCGTTTCCGGATTGAAGCGCGCGAGCACGTGCTCAAGTAGTTTGGGAAAATCGTGAAGGTCCTGTGGCGTGTCTGTGAGCAAAAGAAACTTCGTCAACGAAAGCTGGCCCTCACCGAGGATGCGAAAGCCGGACACGAGCGCTTCACGTGCGTAACGCTCCTTGACCACCGCCGCGCACAGCGAATGAAAGCCCGTTTCGCCGTACGTCCAGAGATCGCGAACGCCGGGCATCACCAAAGGAAACAAAGGTGACAGCAACTGCTGCAAATAGTCGCCAATGAAAAAGTCTTCCTGACGCGGCTTGCCCACCACGGTTGCCGGAAAGATCGCATCGCGGCGATGGAAGACGGCGTCAACTTCAAGCACCGGATAATCGTGCTCCAGGGAATAGTAGCCGTAGTGATCGCCGAACGGGCCTTCCAGCCGTCGCTTGTGCGGCGCCGCGTGACCGACCAACGCAAACTCAGCTTCCGCTGCCAATCGATGAGCGCCGCCGCGCGGGTTCTTCGTTAACTTCAGCTTCTCGCCCGCGAGCAATGATGCAAGCACGAGTTCGGGAACGTCTTCGGGCAAGGGCGCAATAGCTGCGAGAATCAATGCCGGCGGACCACCGAGAAAAACTGTAACGGGTAACGACTGCCCCAGCCGTTCTGCTTCCGAGTAATGAAAGCCGCCGCCCTTTTGAATCTGCCAATGCAGTCCGGTCGTGCGCGCGTCGTAGACCTGCATCCGGTAGATGCCAAGGTTATGTTTTTTCGTCACTGGATGCTCAGTGTAAACGAGAGGAAGTGTAATAAATGGCCCGCTATCTTCCTGCCAGGTCGTAAGCACCGGCAACTCATCAAGCCGCGCCGGCTCGTCGCGCACTTGCGTCACCGGCGAGCGCGTGGTGTTGCGCGTTCCCAATTTCAAGAGGTCAAGCGCCAGCCCACGATGTTTCCATAACTCGGCCGGCCGTGGCGGGAGTACCGACTCGGCAACCTGAACCAACTCGCCCACGAGCGCCTCAGGCTTCGGACCAAAAGCGAGCTCAATGCGTCGCTTGGTGCCAAACAGATTGGTGACGACCGGATAGCGGCTTCCCTTCACGCGTTTGAACAGCAGCGCCGGGCCACCGCGATCGATAACGCGCCGGTGAACTTCAGCCAACTCAAGATACGGATCGACTTCTGTTTCAATCGTCGTGATCTCGTTTTCTCTGGTCAGCAGATCGAGAAATGTGCGGAGGTTGGGATGCATGCGTTGGTGAGAGAGTATAACGCGGTCGCGTGAACGGTAGCGAGAGATGGGCCCAGACATTTGTGCGGCTTTGCCGCAGCACCGTGCGGAAAGGCTCCGCCTTTCCGCCGCTTCTCTTTATTCTTCTTGAGGCTGCGCCTCAGAATAGGAGGCGCAGCCTCCAGTGAATTTTAGGAACTTAACGGTAAGGCAGAGCCTTACCGCACTGTGCGGTGGCAAAGCCACGCGAAGGTCGTCATTAGTTCGTCTGTTGTTTCTTCCTGAGTAATGCGCTGTTCAAGTCCAGCTCCGCCATCGGAATCACTTCCACCTGCGGATACTTCTGGCGCAGTGCTGGCAGAAACTCTTTCGCGTTGCCGACAATAACGATGCTCGTCGTCTTGGCGTCGAGATGCGAACCCGCGAAGCTTTGCACATCGCTCGCCGTGATGTTCTGTACGTTGCCAATGTAGTGATTGATCTCTTCGAAGTTAATGCCATAGACCGCGAGCGAAGCGACCTGGGCGACGAGCCCGGCGTTCGTCTCCAGATTCCGCGCGAAGTTTCCAACGACCACAGCCTTGCGCGGATTCAACTCCATGTCCGGAACGGGCGCAGTTGCGAGACGGCTTACTTCACCCAGCAACAAGTCAGCGACCTGTGCGGCTGATGGATTCTTGGTTTGCGCGGAAGCGACAAACGGACCGATGCCGCGGCGCGTGTCGAGCTGGCTGCCCGCGCCATAACTAAGCCCGCGCTTGATCCGGACCTCCTGATTCAAGCGGCCTGAGTAGCCATTGAGCACTGAGTTAGCGACGACGCCGCGGAAATAATCCGAGTTCGTTCTTTCGATTCCGGCACGTGCAACAATCACAGCAGCTTGTCCGGCGTCCGGCTTATCAACTACGACCACGCGAGGTCCGGCATTCGTCACCGGCTGGGGCACGGGCAACACGGGTAGCGGCTCGGCAGGTTTCTGCCAATCACCGAAATAACGTTGCGCCAGACTGAAGCCATTGACGGCCCGGATATCACCTCCCAACACAAGAATCGCATTGTCTGGTCGGTACCAGCGCGTGTGATACCTCAGGAAATCATCGCGGCTGATGCGGGTAATCGTTTCAGTGGTGCCGGCAAGCGGTTGGCCGTAGGGCGCGTCCCCAAAAGTCATCCGCGCGGCAACATAACGCGCGACCGAGCCTGGTTCGCCGAGTTCTACCGTTAGATCGTCAAGCGTTTGCTGACGCAGCCGATCGATCTCGTCGGTTTTGAACGTAGGATGACGCACAACGTCAGCCAAAATATCGATCGCCGGTGCCAGCTTCGGCGACATCACGTCAACGCCGATGCGCGTCGAGTCCCAGCGGGCCGTCGAATAAAGCGAGCCGCCGAGCGCTTCAACTTCTTCAGCGATCCGCGTAGCGCTGCGTTTTTCTGTTCCCTTGGTAACGAGATTGGCCAGCATGTTGCCAAGTCCGGCGAGTTCCGGTGAATCAACTTCGCCGCCATTCTTAATTACGAGTTGCGCGGTAACGAGCGGAGTGCCGGGGCGATCGATAACGATCACGCGTAGTCCATTTGCCAACGTCCTTTCAACCGGCTTGGGAAACTGAGCTGAACGCGGCGCAGCGGGTGGCGGCGGCGTAGCTTGCGGAGTTTGCCCGCGGACGATCGATGATGGTGACCAGCAAAGCGCCAGCAGCACTAACGACAAGCCTGCGAACGCAACCCCGCGCGAAGGTAGTTTGAAGATTTTCATTTTCCTGGCCCTCCCGTCGTCGGAGTCTTCGTCGCTTCCGGCAGGTAATAGATCACCAAACGATTCGTGGCAGTAAAATACTTCTTCATCACTCGCTGCACATCCGCGGCTGTGACGCCTTGCAGTCTAGCCAGATCGGTATTAACGCGATTCGGATCGCCGAGTAAAACTGCGGCCTCGCCCAGGGCCAACGCCTTGCCGCTACTGGTTTCGCGTTGTCGCAGTTCATTGGTGACCAGTTGATTCTTCGCCTTGTTGAGTTCAGCCGCGCTTACCGGCGAGTCCTGGATCTTCTTTATTTCCGCCAACAGCGCGCGCTCCACGTCTTCCGGCTTCTTCTCACTCGCCAACACGATGTTGAAATAAAACACGCCCGCGTCTTCGCGCAGATCGGTTATCGCGTCCGCGCTTTGCGCAACTTGCTGTTCATAAATCAGCGATTTGTAGAGACGAGACGAATCCCCTTGCCCGAGAATTGTAGCCGCGACTTGCAGCGGCTCGGCATCCGGACTCTTCTCGGAAGGCGCCAGGTAGGTGAGCGCAATTGCCGGCAATGGAACATTAGGAGCCAGGTGGGTGATACGTCTTTCGGCGGTGCGCTCCGGCTCTTTCACATCAACTCGCGGCAGCGGAATGGCCGGCTTGGGAATGGGCCCCAAATACTTCGCCACCCACGCGTCCAACTGTTTCGGATCAAAATCGCCAACTACAACCAGCGTGGCATTGTCAGGGCGGTAGAAGGTTTCGTGAAACGCACGCACGTTTTCGAGTGAAGCCGCGTCGAGGTCTTCAATGCTACCGATGGTGGGACGCTTATAGGGATGCGTCGTGAAAGTCTGTTGCTCGATCAGGTATTCAAGCATGCCATAAGGCGGTGCGAGGTAACTCTGGCGATACTCTTCCTCGACTACGCTTCGCTCTGACTTGAAGTTCGGTTCATCGACAGTCAAGCCCGATAGCCGATCGGCCTCGGCCCATAAAAGTGTTTCCAAATAATTGGACGGCACAACTTCGTAGTAAACCGTGACGTCAGGATTGGTGAACGCGTTATTGAAGCCGCCCACATCTTCCGTCAACCGATCCATCATTTCGGACTTCATGTTCTTCGTCGCTTTGAACATGATGTGCTCGAATAAGTGGGCGAAGCCACTGCGACCCTGCGGATCGTCCTTGGAGCCGACGTGATACCACACTTGAATTGCGACGGTTGGACTGGCGTGGTCGACCGCGCTCAAGACGCGCAGACCGTTGGGCAGAGTTTTCTGCTGAAATTTGACGCGTGGCATCGCGACCTGGGCAACGGAATTACCGGCGTAGCCGCTTAGGCACACCAGCAATATTAGCAAGACTCTTAGTTTTCGCTGCTTCATAAGTTACTCCGAATTATCGGGTCGTTTGCGTGACTGGCACGTCTTCTCGAACGATGATCAAACTATTGCTGCGGTTGCTTTGCAGGTCTTTACGGTGGGCCAGCGGTTTTGGTTTCAACTTGGGACTTGATGGATCGACTTCAGTCGAGATCCAGCGGGTTCCGGTAGGGTTTTCCTTTGTCCTTGTC
>JANLYZ010000210.1:0-6732 GCA_031365905.1 Chloracidobacterium sp.
GGGGTTCCCTTGACTCGGCTTACCGAATAATAGCAGTTCCAATTTCGGTGCCGGAGCTCGCGCGCTAACTCAGCCTCCGTTGATTGATTACGAAGCGTGGTCTGTTGCAGTCTCTCCAGCTCAGGCAGGGAAAGAATTCCCGATGGTTCTTCTGAAACAGTAATTGCCCCAAAGGCCCGGCTCCCGGAAAGCAAACTTGTAGGTTGCATGCCTCCCAACAACCCTGCCCTCAAGTACGCTTCGTTGATCATCCTTCGCCTTCGGCCTCTTTGAGATCAAGCATTTCCATTATCACTTCAAAATCTGAGTTCGCCCAAGTCGCAAGAGTTGCCGCTGTTGACGAATTAGAGTAACTGCGATTCAAATCAAGAAAGATGGAGTTAGCATAGCCAATTGATTTCGCAATTAGTAAGCGAAGTTCTGACGAATAAATCTTTTCGTTTGCATTCATTTTATACGCGGCAACATCTGGCACTAAGCCAGTCATTGAAGGTCGTAGTACTAAATGTTCCCCTAAGAATTCGTCAACATCCGCAGAACCTAGGCTGAGATGGGACGAGGTTCGAATCTTCGCATCCGCCTTATCGGCATCCGGATCGATTTCCCGCAGCGCCTTGAGAACTAGATCGGCAATCCCAACCAGACTATCGTCGTCGCCTACTAATAATGACGTCACAAACAGGTCGAATGAAGTTGCTGTTATTCGTACAACTACTCGCTTTTCAAGCAAAACAAGACCTAATACAACGTCACTGAGTTTAGAAGATGCCGCATCTACCGTTACTCCAGAAGCCTCAATTCCAAAAGAATCCAAGCCCTTTACAAGGTTGGCAAACGCGGGCGTTCCGGGGCCGGGAAGAGAAGGTAGCATCCTCTTATAGAGCCACTGACACTCTAACGAGGTGTGTTCAACGTTGTACTCCCTCAAACTTTCTCTCCTATTAGTGAAATAGCCTAAGGACGATATTGGATTATTCCGCGCGACGCTGTCAATATACGGCCCAACCTGCCATGTTCACCTGGCTGGAGGCCACTTGGCGGACTCTCTTGGTTTATGAACGATTTACTTCCATCAACCCAATGAAACGTAAGAAATGGTGCGCCGCATCGTGCGGACCGGGTGCCGCTTCGGGATGATATTGCACTGAAATAATCGGCAGCGTCTTGTGTCGCATGCCTTCAACGCAGCGGTCGTTGAGATTTACATGCGTTACCTCAACGTCAGCAGGAAGACTATCAGCCTCGACCGCGAAGCCATGATTGTGTGAAGTGATTTCCACGCCGCCTTGTTGCAAGTCCTTAACCGGCTGATTTCCGCCGCGATGTCCGAAGCCAAGCTTGAAAGTAGAACCGCCAAAGGCTCGTCCCAGCAATTGGTGTCCAAAACAAATCCCGAACGTCGGCATAGTTGAACTAACCAATTCCTTGATTTGTTCGACTTCCCGGTTCATCGAAGCGGGATCGCCGGGGCCGTTGGAAAGAAAAACTCCGTCAGGCTTCATGGCCAGGACTTCGGCGGCGGTGGTTGAAGAAGGCAGCACGGTAATGCGACAACCCAAACGCGCGAGCTCGCGCAGCGAATTTCGCTTAACGCCAAAGTCGTAGCACGCCACGTGAAACCGTTCTTTACCTTCCGGCGCGACTTCGTAAGGTTCTTTGGTCGTGACAACACTTGCCAGTTCACGATTCTCCATTGACGGCGACTGGCGTGCTTTATTCACGACACTCGCTTCGTCAAGATCGATAGTGGAAATGCAGGCGCGCATCGCTCCCTTATCGCGAATGTGACGAACCAGCGCGCGCGTGTCGACGCCTTCAATCGCCACGATGTTCCAACGCTTCAAATAAGCATCGAGCGTTTCCTGGGCGCGCCAACTGGAAGCCATTCGCGCCGCTTCACGCACTACGAATCCCTCAACCCATGGCCGATCGGATTCTTCGTCTTCACTATTGACGCCGTAGTTGCCAATGAGCGGATAGGTCATGCAAACGATCTGTCCGGCGTAAGATGGGTCGGTTAACACTTCCTGGTATCCAGTCATCGAGGTGTTGAAAACCATCTCGCCGACGTTTTCACCGTCAGCGGCCCACGAGCGCCCACGGAAGACGCGGCCGTCTTCGAGAGCCAAAATTGCTGGTTGTGTTCTAGCTTTTATCATCGCTAGTACTTTCCGGGCTTGAGGGTGGGAGTTGATCAGCCTCATTTCTCCTCGGCGGAGCGACAAGTGATTCTGAGATTGCCCGATCAAAGCCGCTAATTAGGCTATGCACCCCGGCCCATGCTGATGCAAATCCACCTACTACAATTGGCACGTAGAGATCGCCCGTTACGTTAAGGGTACGGATGTTTAAAAGCAGCTTGACACCGGAAATAGCAAAAATTGCTCCGAGCAAAACGAATAGAAGCGAATCAAAAGAGGGCAGTCTTCGATGCTTGAGGGGGAAGCCACATCTTATGAATAGCAACAATACAACTATTAAACAGGGTCCGACGATTCCCAAAGAAACGAGCCAGGTTATGAAGGCGTGAATGGTGGCCACACTATTTGTTACTACCCGCCAGCAACCCAGCTATCCCACCAACAATAGCACCAGGCAATCCTCCAACTGCGGCCCCTGCCAAAGCCCCAAGGACTGCAAGTGAAGCCTGTTTGTCCGGGGAACGTTCCTGCAAGGGTGCGAGGGGCGCAAAGCCGCACCGAGCACAGCGGTACAGAGTCAAAGGGCCGACGGGCTTCTGGTGGATCATGCCGCAATTCGGGCATTCCACTCGTTCGAGATCCGCCGACTTGCTGTGAAAGATTGTGTCCAAGCTGTTCTCCGTTGCAATTCTAATCCATATCGAAGAGAACCTGAAAGCCGTTTACGCGATACCTATGACGCCTGCGATTGCAAGAATTCTTGTGCCTCCTTCAGCCAACGCTTATCGGCGCGATACTTGTAAGCCGGAGCTGTTTTGACGGCTTCAATGCACGCTTGCATCGAGCTGGCGGCTTCACGGTTGTGACCAAGGCCAGCGTGCGCGCGACCCATCAAGTAGAGTGCCTCAGGATCCGATGGGCGATTATCAAGGAACCTTTGGAGCGCATCGCGAGCGTCTTCAAACTGGCCCGCGGCCAGATAAGTCGCGCCAACCTCCCGCCAGATTTCGTGTTGGCTGTGTGCCTGATCGCGCGCCACCACCTGCTCGAAGTTTCTAATAGCGTCGGGAAATCTTTTCTGCTGCAGGGCAATGCGGCCTAGTTGATAGTGTGCGTCAACCTCGTCGCCATCGATTTGAACCGCGCGCTCAAACCGCTCACGCGCCGCGTCAAGCTCGCCTCGTTGTTGATGGATCAACCCCAGATTGTAATGGGCCGACGCATCCGCGGGGTTTAGCGTCGCCGCTTCCAGATTTTGCTTGAACGACTCACGTGAGCGTTGCGTGCGTGTGATCTCGGAGAAGCAGCCTCGAAGCAAAACAAAAATCATTATCAGCAGAAACGGCGAGGCCAGCAGCATGCCCACGATCGGGATCAGTTTGGCCGCTGGAATAAGAGCCGCACCACTAATGACTACTACGATTACTGCCTGAACAAGGGGGAGACCAAATATCACGCGCAAGGCCATCACCGCCCATATCCCAAAGATCGTCAGCAACGCCATTAGAGACAGGGCAGCGGATATGAGGCCCAAGGTCAGAATTCCCTGATCTAGTAAGAGCAAAAGGTCCGGCGGGAACTGGCTCCGTTGCGCCATGATCGCGCCGAGCATGCTATTAGCCAGCGCTGGCAGCACACCGCTAAAGTGGGCCGCAAGCGTTAGCAGAAGCGCGATCACGCTGGAAGCAGCCAGCGAGAAAAACATCGTAGACGCGAACGGCGCATAGTCCTGCTGCAACCGCAAACGAAAACTCGCGCGGCGCTCAAAGAGGTTTGAAAGAAACAGCGCGAGTGGACAGAATACGAGCGCTACTATTACCAGTGAGCCCGCCGCCTCAAGAATGAAGGAAAGAATGACGCTTGGTCTGCGAGGATCGGCCAGATTTCGGAGATACAACAACGTAATGGAGAAGAAGAAAAGGGCGTAGGCCACGACTGCAAGCAAGGCTGACGCCGCCAACGGCGCTCGGTCGCGCACTTCTCGCAAGCCACGCGCGGGCGCGTAAAAAATCATTAAGAGAAGCCGTAGCCAGTCGAGCGTTTTCAAATCAAGTACTCAAATCCCGTTGCTGTTGCGTCACTCGGGGATGGTCGGAGTTTCCTGCACCGGGTGGTTGCCGGCCGGCGGCGGTCCCGGCATGAGGTCTTCGTGGTGGATCAAGCTGGCGGCGCTCGGCGGCCAGTAGCGAAGCAAGGCCTTGCCGTAGATGTACTTCTTCGGTACCAATCCCCAGCTTCGCGAGTCGCTCGAATTGTCGCGATTGTCACCCATCACAAAGTAATAGTTTGGTTTCACATCAACCGACGCCTGACTCGCCGGCGAAGCGTTCTCTTTGGGATCCAGATATTTTTCCTCAAGCGCTGCGCCGTTGATGTAGACAGTTCCTTCCCGCACCTCAACGCGTTCGCCCGGCAGACCAATAACGCGCTTGATGTAGCTCTTGGATGGATCGTTTGGAAACCAAAACACCACGATGTCGCCGCGTTCAATCTTTGGTGCCCAGCGATACTCGTCGTAGTAAATTAACTTGTTAACGAAAATCCGCTCGCCATCGTGAAGCCGCGGGTACATTGACGTGCCTTCCACTTTCACCGGCTGCACAATAAAAACAACTACCAGCGCCGCGATCATCAGCGCAAATACGAGATCGCGAAGCAGCAGGCGGCCCTCCGCCCAGAGACTGCTGCGCGAAGCGTCTTCAGGACGGTGAACTTGAATGTCCTTGTCGTCGTTGATATTGATTTCGCCAAACGGCGGTGGACGACGAGTTCTAATTCCAAACATGTTAGCTCTGGCCTGCCTCCAGTTGATTTTAGCGCCTCACAGCAATTGAGGTTAGCTTTCGCATGATTGCTTGTCAAACCTCGTAAAGACCGTCAATTTGCGAGCGTATGCTCTACCTTCAACCGCAGCCGCTTAGGTAAAAGTTTGCTAGCGCCGCAGCGATTGCACGGCAACGGTTGACAGGCTTCTGCGCGCCTCTCTATCATCGCTGCCTACAAGTTCGGCTCGAAAATATCTCCCCCTCGGGACTCGAACGGAGGCGACAGTCGTGATCAAGTTAGACATCATCAACCGCGTGGCCGAAAAGACCGGCGTCCCTAAGATGAAAGCGGAGCAAGCGGTGGATGCTCTTTTTCATTCGATGAAAGGCGCACTAACGCGCGGCGAACGAATTGAACTGCGCGGCTTCGGCGTGTTTGTGGTTAAGCCTCGCAAGCGGGGCGTGGGCCGGAATCCGCGCACCGGCGAGGAAGTGGCAATACCTTCCGGCAAAACGATTCGTTTCAAACCAGGCAAGGACCTGCAAGTCAGCGACGACGCGAAGATTGATGCCGCGCCGGCCGCGGATGATACAGACGTTTAGATTTTAGCGCTGCAAGTTAGTATGCAAATTTTTTGAGGCCAGGGCCGCGGACGACATTTGTCCAAGACTCTGGCCTCAAGTCTCGAAGACGCATCAATGTCAGAACACGTTCAGGCAGTTTCACCATTTTCGCCGGCGCGAGAAATCGTGATGAGACGACGGGCGGCGGGTCCAACCACGCGCGAATGGGTAAAGCACTCGGCACTCTTCCTGGTTACTTTCATCACCACAACCTTCGCGGGGATAATGATCGCCGCTCCTGACGTGAACGTGCCGGAGCCTACAGCATCGGGAGTCCTCGGATACGTTTTGTATGTTCCGGAATACTACCGCCGCCTGGTGGTGAGCTTGCTCTGGCAGGCAATGGCAAATCCACCGCTGCTCAAGTCCGGGCTCATGTTTTCAATTGCGCTGCTGACAATCCTGACCGCGCATGAGATGGGACATTATCTGGCTTGCCGATACTACGGTGTAAGAGCCACGCTGCCTTTCTTCATTCCGGCGCCGCCGCTTTTGCTGGCCGGCACATTTGGCGCGTTCATAAAAATGAAATCACCCATTCCGTCGCGCCGTGCGCTGTTTGATATTGGCCTGGCTGGACCACTTGCTGGTTTCGTCGCGCTATTACCGGTGGCAGTAGCGGGGCTGCTGAACCTGCAAACTGCGACACTGCAGAGCGCTGGACCAGGCATAACCTTTAACGACCCGCTGCTGTTTCAAATAATTGCGAAACTAACAAACACAGACCTTGTTGATGCCTTACCGAATCCGTTTTACATGGCCGCGTGGATTGGACTGTTGGTGACAAGCCTGAACTTGATGCCGGTGGGTCAACTAGACGGGGGGCACGGAACGTTTGCCGTCTTCGGCCAGCGCGCACACAAGATCATTGGGCGCGTCGCGTTTGCCGCAGTGGCGACAATGTCGTTACTGGGTTTCATCTGGCACGGCAGCCCCAGCGGTTTTCTTTACACGGTGCTGCTCGCGGTCATGTTGAAGGTGCGCCACCCGGCACCTGATGCGATGGAGCCGCTCGGCCGCGGGCGCAGCGTCGTTGCCATCATCACGCTGATCGTATTTGCGCTCTCGTTCGTGCCCTTCCCGATCACGATTACTTAGAAGTTGTTGGCAATTCTTTGGAGTGGGGGTTACCTTGACCCGGTGTGTTTGTGGCGGCCGGGGGCGCACAACGGATTGGGAATGACCCGGTATCACAATTAGGG
>JANLYZ010000044.1:0-9445 GCA_031365905.1 Chloracidobacterium sp.
CATGCCCAACGGCACGAAGATATTCCGGCGCGCAAACTCGTCAAGCGTGAGACCGCTGACGCGATGAACAACTTCACCGAGCGCGATGTAATTGATGTCGCTGTAAACGAATTTTGCGCCCGGGGGATTCCGCAACGGCTCGGGCACTAGTCGCTTGATCGCCTCGTCATAACCACTCCAACGATCGCGCAAATCAAAGTCGGGCGCATAACCCGAGCGGTGCGTCAGCAGCAACTCGATCGTGATGCGTTCGCGGCCCTCGCCTTTGATCTCGGGAATGTAATTCGACAGCGGATCGCTTAACCGCAGCTTGCCGCGCTCGACCAGAATCATGATGCTGGTCGCCGTGGCAACCACTTTAGTGAGACTGGCTAGATCGAAAATCGTGTCTGCCGTCATCGCTTCTCGCGTCGGCTCAACCGCGCGCGCGCCATAAGCCTTGCGCCAAACGACTCGACCATTTCGCGCGACGAGAACTACCGCGCCGGGCAGATGCTGCTCGTGAATCTCGCGTTCAACTTCAACATCTATCGATTTGAGTTTTTCCGCTGAAACCGAGACTCTGGAAGGGTTCGTGCGCTTAAGGCCGCGAGGAAACTGGCGTAAGCCTCTGTGCGATCGCTCGGAACTCTGTGTCTCTTTGGTGGATCTTCCAAGAGAAAAACCCGCCACGGAGACACAAAGGACACTGAGGATGCATAGAGAAAGACAGGTTATTTGTTTTCCCGACCGGCTCCTGAGGAATTTGGTTGGAAGCGCGGGGATAGGAAGCACACAGTGTCTGGCGGAATTGACCAATAGGTATCGAGGGGGAGTCAAAGACAAGATGTTCAAGACGAAGATTTGTACGAGACGGTAAACGGATGCTGTGGTCTAGCGTGATTTGCCATTGCGGCCGTTCTTGACTATATCGATCAAGGCATCCAGCCGGCGGTCAGTATGCGCCTGTGACTCCGCTAACTCCGTTTGCGCCTGGGCGAGTTTTGCGAATCGATCCTCGTTCTTAATCTGAGCGTCGATCATGATCGTGATCTTGTCGTCCTGCTGGCGCATCTCGCGGCGCGCACGTAGCCCGGCGCGCACCAGCAACTTGGCAATGCGTTCGAGCCGATCAAGTCTTTCTTCCTGTTTCTTCATAATTTGTGGACACAAGATAGAACAACCTGCGAACCTTTGTCACCTTCTTCCTACTGGGATCGCGGGCGTCCCGCCCGCAATGAGCGCGAAGCGCGAACAATCCGATGGCTCAAACTCTGGTGCCAACCCAGCCTGCGCTCGCGACGCCCGCGATCCCAATGTCAGGTTTATTCATCACTGGGCACGCTTCAACTGGATTCCCGTTCCGCGTGGATAAAGTCCCGGCAAGGAAATTGGCAACTTGCCGGTGACATCAATCTCACCAAGCAGCGCGCGAGCCGCCGCTTGTTGCAAACTCGGCATGTCGCCGTAGGCAACGATGTAAGTGCGGAGATCGGGGAAACTCTGAAGCAGATAAGGATTGCCAAAACTGATGCCGATGAGCGGCGTTCTGCCTTTTATCAATGCCGAAAGAGCTTTCGCGCCGGGCTCAGGCAAACCGACGCTGCGGGCCTGGCCGGTGCGCACGCGTCCATACAGCGACGCGATCACGAGGTCGGCGCGGCCCGCACGCTGCAAAGCTTTCTGAACCTCGGCGTCACTCGAACGCTCATCGAGCACAACTGTTTCGATCTTCCGACCTGATCGAGCGACCGTCCCCGCAAACGCGTTTGCGATCCACGAACGGTCGTCGCCATTGGTGATCGCCAGATTGAAAATGCGCGCGTCTGGTTTTCGCGAAGTTAACGGAACGATCCTGTCATCATTGCGAACCAGGGTAATCGCGTGCTCGGCAATCTCGCGCGCGAGGTCCAGCGACTCCTTGCCGGCGACGTTCGTATCAATCGCATCGAGCGGCGTGATCCTTTGCTTCACCAAACCAAGATCATACTTGGCGGCCAGCACGCGCCGTGCGGACTCGTCAATCCGCTGTTCCTTTAGCCGCCCCTTCATGACGGCTTCTTTCACGCCGCGAAAAGACGCATCCGGGTCAGCCGGCTTCAACAAAAGATCCGCGCCAGCTTCAAGCGCACGAACCGACGCTTCTTCCTGTGTGAAATAAAGTGTCAGGCCGCTCATGCTCATCGCGTCAGTAACTATCAGTCCGTTAAAACCCAAATCGCGCCGCAATATTCCGTTCATCACCGGCGAAAGTGTGGTGGGCATCGTGCCTTTTTCGACAACTACTTCCCCGCCCTCGTCTGTATCCAACGGCTTCATTTTTACATCACGTGGCAAAGGCACAACTGCCGTCGGATCGATTTGCGGCATGCCGATATGACCAGTCATCACCGAGCCCACGCCGGATTTAACTGCCGCGCGAAACGGCACGAGTTCGACGGCGTTTAGTCGATCACGACTGACGTCAATCTCCGGCAAGCCACGATGTGAATCCGTCGCCGTGTCCCCATGACCGGGGAAATGTTTCGCGGTTGCGATGACGCCGTTGTTTTGTGCGCCTTCGATGAACGCCGCCACAAATCTGCCGACCGCCTGCGGATCCTCGCCATATGATCGAACGTTGATTACCGGATTCGCCGCATTGTTATTCACGTCTGCTACGGGCGCGTAAATCTGTTGCACGCCCAGCGCACGCGCCTCATGCGCAGTTAAGGCGCCCTGTCGCCGTGCGTAGTCGGGATTGCCGGTTGCGCCCACCGCCATATTCCAGGGCAGGTTCACCGTGTCGTCGAAACGCATGCCGGAACCAGCTTCGAGATCCGCGGAGATGATCAGCGGATAACGCGCGAGCTGTTGCATGCGATTGGTCAGTACCACCGATTCGTACACTGGCCCGCGAAACAGAATGATGCCGCCCACGTGATTGTCTATAATCTGATGGCGCAAGGCTTTGAAGGCGTCGCTGTCCTGGTTCATGAACGTCGCGTTGACCGCGACGCAAATTAACTGGCCGATCTTCTCGTCAAGCGACATGCGCCGCAGTTCTTTGTCAGCCCACTTGAGCGCGTCTTTGGTTGGCTTTGAAGAATAAGGCTTGACGGCACTGGCTGTCTTCGCTCGGGCGTGCGGTTGAAATAGTGTGGCGGTCAGCACTGCCGCGAGCAGTACAAGGGCACAAAGCCGTCGGGTTGCGGGTGAAGTTTTTTCTTTCATTACGAGTTGTTGTCTTCGAAATTAGGCCGTGTGACTGTGCCGCGTAGCGGCAAACTGAGTTTAGCCCGGCGTTTCAACGCCGGGAAAACCAACACTAAGAACTCTTCTCGTCGCGTAGCGACGGCTGAACCCTTTATCTCCGGCGTCGCGACGCGACGCGAGGAATTTTCCCGAGCGTTTCCCCCGGCGTTGAAACGCCGGGCTAAACTCGCATCGACGCTACGCGTCGAAAAAAACTAAATCGAACGCCGCAAGCGGATCACCCCGTCGGCGAAAGTTCGTCGCGACGTTCTTTTGGCGCAGGTGCAAAAAAGAATCCTGCCAGCCACGCGACGAAGAAAGTTATCAAACTGCCGATGAGCACATACCACGTCCACGCAATTGGCGTCCAGAAACGTACGTAGAGCATTACGACCATGCTCACCAACATCCCGATCAAAGCCGGCGGTTCGCTGACGCGTCGCAGGAATGTTCCGACCAGAAAGACGCCCAGCACCGGGCCGTTGATTAGCGAAGCAACCGACAATGCCTGATCGAGCGCGGAACGATTCTGACGCATAACTACGAGAGCCACCACAATTTGAATAACGCCCCAAAGCAACGTCAGCCAGTGTGACACGCGCAGGTAATGCTTGTCATCGCGGTTCCGCCGAAATGGTTTGTAAAGATCGTTTACCGCAGTTGCGGCGATCGAGTTAAGCGATGACGAAAGTGCGGCGGCGAAAATGGCGGCCACGACCAATCCCGACAAACCCGACGGCATAAACTTGGTGATGAAGTCGGGAAACACGCGATCGCCGCCAACCGCCTGAAAAGTTCCTGCCACCGGGAGTGTGGCCACGCCGTTTGCGAGCGTGCCGTAAGCTGGATCAGTATGCGGCGCGTAAAAGGCAAACAGCAGCACGCCGATAAAAAGGAAACCGACAAACTGCGCGAACACAACCGCGCCACTCGTGAGCAAGGCCAGCGCGGCGCGGCGCGGCTTGTCGGTGCAGAGATAACGCTGGACGAGATATTGATCGGTGCCGTGCGTGCTCATGGTCAGAAAACAACCACCAAGCAAGCCTGCCCACAGCGTATACGTCTTCGTAAAGTCGATCGGTAAAGTGAAACTAAACGTGCGGCTGGTAAACGGCGCGCTGAAGGCATAGGCAGTGGGTCTGATTCCGAAATCAATGAAGTTGAATTTGTGATACTGCTCGCCGAGCGAAATCGCCTGGCCCCAACCGCCTTTGATCCCCATGACCAGGACCACCCCGGCCATCGCCGCGCCCGCGAGATAAATGCCCAACTGCACCACTTCAACCCAAATCACCGCTTCCATACCGCCGAAGTAAGTGAAGATGATCATCACGACACCCAGCAGAACGACAGACGCAATCACGATTGTCTCCGCGTTTGCCTGCGGCTGGAAAGCAACGTAAACCGCCGCCAGTACAAAGGCTGTAAGCAGTAGACGAATGCCGTCAGCGATGTTGCGCATAACGACGAACAACGAAGCCGCCAGCATCTTGATGCGATTTCCGAAGCGCCGTTCAAGCAATTGATAGACAGTCATCAGCTCGCCGCGAAAATACGAAGGTATGAAGAGCAGCGAGATCACTATGCGCCCGAGCAGGTAGCCGAAAACCAGTTGGATAAACTGGAAATTCCCGTTGCGCGCAAACGCAATCCCGGGTACAGAGATGAAAGTTATGGTCGAGGTCTCGGTTGCGACAATCGACGCGGCAATGGCCCACCACGGAACGGTGCGATCGCCAAGGAAGTAGTCGCGCGTGGTTTCCTGCTTACGAGAAAACCAGACTCCGAAGAGTGTGATGCCGATTAAATAGCCAAAGATGATGACGAGATCGAGAGGCTTCATTTGGCTGTTCCAAGTCCGTCAACCAGAATTTCAGACAGCCGCGACATCAAGAGCAGCGCCGGGTTATCGACCGTCCAGTTCACTTCCGGCATTTCGTTACAAGTAATGGCAATCGCAATGCGTCCACGCGGGTCGTAAATAACTCCGAGGTTGCTGCGCAGCGCGTCGAGCGCGCCGGACTTTGTCGCCTTCGTCACGCGCCACTGTTCGCGCCAGAGGCCGTCAGTGCCATGCTCGCGTTTCATTAGTTCAAGCATTTCTTTGGACGCCGCTGGACTGACAACTTCACCGCGTTCCAACTTCTCGAGCAGCATAACCATCTCACGTGGAGTCGTCCGGCCCAGGCCGAAACGTTTGTTCTCTTCTTTCTTACCTTCAAGGCTTTCGCCGCCGCCGAAAACACGGCGCATCAGGCGCGTCTCCTTAAACCCCAGCGACTCCATCCGCGCATTGACCGCATCGGCTGTCAACACGTCGATCACCAGATTCGTCGCAGTGTTGTCGCTCATGATCATCATTAAAGTCACCGCATCGCGGAAGGTGAGATGAAGGCCGTCGGCGAATTCATTGAGAATTCCCGAGCCGCCCACCTTCTTTTCTTTGGTGAGCACTAGTTCAGCCGCCCACTTTGCTTTTCCTTCACTCACGCGCGCAAACGCTTCAACCATGATGGCCATCTTGATGGTGCTGGCGGTGGGAACGCGATCGTCAGCGCCTAGTTCGTACGTCGCCCCGGTGTCAAGGTTCTTCGCGAAGAGACTGACCTTACCTTTGAACTGCGACACTTCGGCGCGAATGCGCGCGTCTAAGACCGGGTGCTTTGCGGCTTGCTCAGTTTGCGCAAACACGCTCACGCCCACGAATAGCAAGACGAGAACCGCCAAGGCCTGAATATATATCCGCATCATTTGTGATTAAGCTCTATCCATTAATTGCGACGCATGTGCCGACCTTCGACGCGTAGCGTCGGCATGAGTTTAGCCCGGCGTTTCAACGCCGGGATACGGAGCCCAAGCAGCGTGCGTCGCGTAACGACGGTTTAATAACGCGTTTTTCATGCGTCGCTAACGCGACGCGAAACAATCGGAATCAACTCTTCCCCGGCGTTGAAACGCCGGGCTAAAATTCATCCCGACGCTACGCGTCGAAATCCCCAACCAACCGAAATTAACTCCGCGCCAGAATCTTCAGGGCCCGTTCAATCACGCCGCCTGCCGTGTCGAGTGCGGCCTTAGCTTCGTCAAAAGAATGTCCTGTCTTGACCATCACGAGTGCGGTGCGCAAATCTCCGTCAGCCTCAGCCAGAGCGGCGCCCGCAGTCGCTTCATCGATTCGGGTTTCTGCCATGAGTATTCTGAGCGCACGGGCGCGCAGTTTGGCATTGCGCGGCAGCACGTTCGTCATCCGATTTCCCGTAACGTAGCCGAGCCTGACCATTGTTGCTGTCGACAACATGTTGAGAACCAGCTTCTGTGCCGTGCCCGCCTTCAGCCGCGTTGAGCCGGCGACCACTTCGGGACCAACAACGGGAGCAATGCTAATTTCTGCGGCCTCGGTGATAGGTGAACCGGGCGCGCAAGTGATCGCGATAGTGAAGGCACCGCAACGCTGTGCAAACTTTATCGCGCCAACCGTGTAAGGCGTGCGACCGGATGCGGCTAGGCCAACCAAGACATCGCCTTTTGTGAAGCCGCGCGCCTGTAAATCCTTTTCCCCCGCGGCCGCATCGTCTTCCGAAGCTTCGACCGCACGATAACACGCTTCATAACCGCCGGCGATGATTGCCTGCACCAAATCCGGCGATACACCAAACGTCGGCGGACACTCCGCAGCGTCAAGCACGCCTAGTCGTCCTGATGTACCTGTGCCGATGTAGAAGAGCCGGCCACCTTTCTGAAGTCTGGCCACAATTTCCTCGACAGCGCGTTCCACTTCCGAAAGCACCAGATTAACTGACGGAGCCACAAGCATGTCTTCGTTGTTCATCAGCCCGATTATTTCACGAGCCGATAACGAACTGAGGTTGCTCGTCTTGAGATTCTCTTGTTCGGTTATAGGAAGCAGATCAGTGTTTTCAGAGTTCATCTGGTCAACTTGATCTTCCAGGAAAGGTTGCAGCAATGTGCGCCTCGCTCAAACGGCGAGAGCCAGCTGGTTGAAATGTTCCCACGCCATCCGCGCCGCCGCAACTGCTGGAGAAAATTTGGGCGGCGCGAGATATGCTTTGGGAGCTACTCGACTTACTTCCTCCCGCAGCGACCTCAGCATCAGTTCACCCGCGCCTTCGAAAATGCCACCGACATAGCCAATCTGAAACCGCTCGCGCTCCAGCTTGAGATTACGAATAACCGCTACCGCCATCGCGCCAAGTTCCCGGCCGCCTTCACACAGGATTTCGCGCGCCACTCGATCCCGCGCCTTCGCTGCGTCGATTACGCTTTTGCCGAAGCCGGCGAGTCGTTCATTCGTCATCGTTGGCGCATAGATAGCGGTTGACAGATCGTTTGGATCGGAAACATGAAAGTAAGTACAAGCTGAGGCCGTCACTGTGGTCGTCGGCCCGCGCCCGTCGACTGCATGCGCGATGGCGCGCAACGAGCGACGCGCGATCCAGGCGCCGGCACCTTCGTCTCCGGCAATCGGTCCCCAACCTCCGGCGCAGAACGTCTTCCGACGCGCGTTGATGCCGCAACAAATTGAGCCGGTGCCCGCTATCAAGATCACCCCAGGATCACCTTCGCTGACGCCATACAGCGCAATGTCAGCATCGCCAACCACAACTACCTGACCAATTCCCAAAGCGAGCAGGGCTTCGCGCATGCGCGCGTTAAGTTCTCGCCGGCGGGCGCCGGCCAGTCCAATCTCAGCCGCGATAAGATCGGTGCGCCGCAGTTGTGCGGCTTCGCAGGCTCGATCGACGGCTTCGCGAACCGCCGCGGCCGCAGAAGCGATTCCGACTCGCAAAGGATTTGACGCGCCGGCCAGACCTTCACCGAGTACGCGGAAATCCCTGTCGAGAATTGTGGCGAGTGTTTTCGTCCCCCCGCCGTCAACGCCAACAACCGCGCGCCTCGTTGCGGGACGGCGCGGATTCATGAAGCTTGATTGTCTTCTCTCAGCAGCGGCCATATAGTCGGGTGAACGGCTCATGCGGTTATCATGGCCCAACCGGGCCTCATTCTAGGTAACTGCAATTTATAATGGAAACTAAAAGATTTTATTATTACAATAACCGTCCCTGATGATCGGCATGAAGCGGTTAACCCGCCCCGACCAGGCAACTCCTATGGAAATTCGCCAACTCAGAGCCTTCATCTCCATCGCCGAACTAGGTACATTCACCGCCGGCGCAGTGCGTGTCCATGTAACCCAGGCTGCGATCAGCATGCAGATCCGGCAACTGGAAAATGAACTAGGCGCGAAACTTTTTATTCGGGCGCCGCGCCGCGTAATGCTCACCGAAGCCGGCGAGCAACTCTTGCAACGCGCGCGACAAATCCTGCGCGACCACGACGCAGCCGTTGATGAGATCGCGGAACTCGCGGGCGCGGAGCGCGGACGATTGCGAATCGGCAGCGCCTCGGCAATGGTGACGACGGACGTTTTGCCGAAGCTCCTAAAAGAGCTTCGCAAACAGCATGGAGGCGCCGAAGTCACCGTTGCTTCGGGAACCAGCGAAGCTTTGGTCCAGCAGATTCTGCGAGGTGAACTCGACATTGCCTTTGTGTCGCTGCCGGTGGAAGCGCGCGGCATCAATACCGAAAGGCTGAGCCAGGATCAGCTTGTGGCCGTCGCCTCGCCCCGTCACCGGCTGGCGAAGCAACGCACGATCAGCGCGTACAGCCTCGCCGGGGAAAAGTTAATTCTCGGCGAACGCGGCGGCAACACTCGGCGCTTGATCGATCAATTCTTCGCGCAAGCGGGCGTGAGTCTCCACGTCTCGATGGAACTGAGCCGGCAAGCCGCGATCAGGCGCATGGTTGAAGAAGACATGGGCGTCGGGATTGTGCCGCTGCAAACGGTCAGTGATGCCGTCGAGAAGGGTCGGCTGGTAAGGTGGTGGATTGAGGGCGCGCAAATAAATTGGGAGTTGGGAATTGCCCGACTGATCGGAGGCTACGAGTCGCCTATTGTGCAGACGTTCATCAAACTGGCGCGCAATCACTTTGGCGGCGACGCTCCCCGCGTTGGGATGACAAAAAAACCCAAAGCGGCAGGTAAAAGCCGTGCGCGCAAGTAGATCTTTTTCAGAACTGGGAGCGGTAGCGACCAGCTCAACGATTAACCTACGATAACGGTCTGTTGCCTTGTTGACTGACGACTCATTGGCCCCTCGCTAACGCTCCCGGTTCTGACAAAGCACTGCAATCAACCGCTCAACGTCCGCTT